>CAMUHA010000027.1 GCA_947088515.1 uncultured bacterium | reverse complement strand
TAAACATACCGGCATGTTACAAATACAAAACGAAATAAGGGAACGTGCCCTTCGGTTCAGAGAACAGCTTTCTAAAAAAGGATTTGAAATTCCAAAGTTTCCCTTATCTAATGCTATAACACCTGTTATATTAACTCCGAATGCAAAAAAAATGTATGAGAGACTAAAAAATGAGTTTGGCCTTGTTGTGACGCCAAGCGGTGGTGAATTGGAAGAAAAAATAATCCGGGTTGGTCATTTGGGATGTTTAAAATGGGAGGATTATGAGAAGCTGCTTTTTGCAATGGAGAGGATACGGGAAACATTATGAGAAAAGCAGAAAAAGAGGACAGGGAAAAAGTCCTTCAATATTTACAAAAAGGTATTGCAGACTGCTTATACCTTTATATTGACATAATGAATTATGGGATTGCCACAGAGCATATGCAGGTTTGGGTTGAAGAAGCGCAAGATGAAATTGAAATGGTGGCTATGAAATACTATGACAGCTTTCAGATATACAGTCATAGAAAAGCCCCTAATCTTATTTCGATTGTGCGCTTGCTGCAGGAATTTCCAGTTACGATGATTTCCGGGAGACGGGATATTATTGAACAATTAAATAAATATATTAAGAACTATGATGTAACATATGGCGCTGTATTTCTTATGAACAGGTTTAGGGAAATCGGCTCGGAAACCAGGATTTTAACCGCTTCAGAAAAGGATGCAGTGGAAATTGCAGAACTGATATGTGCAGATAAGGAAATCGGTGGACATTATACAGTAAATGGTTTAGCGGAACAACTGGCTAAACGAATAAATACGGGTACAGGCAGAAGCTATATTATACGTGAGGAAGGCAGGGTTGTGGCTCATAGCGCAACATATGCGGAGACAGATGGAATAGCCGTGGTTGGGGGAACTGTGATTTTACAGGAGTATAGAAATACGCCTTATTATATGCTGCTTAGTAATTATATGCTTTGGAAACTGGATAAAGAAAATAAAATGGCATATACGTTTTCTATATCGGAAAAGATGATACGTTATCATTCTATTTTACATGTTAGATGCGGAGAGTATGGAAAGCTGGTCAATAGGAGAAGAATGATATGAACAAAGATGAAATCAAATCGTATATTAGAGAAAAATTATCCACAAGACGGATTATATTATTTGGGGCAGGCAAAGTTGCCCGAAAGTTTTATGAGGACCATAAGGATAAGCTGGATATTTCATTTTGTGTCAGCAACCTAAAGAAAGAATGGGGAGAAGGAGCTTTTCTGGAAGAACTGGATGTAAAAAAATATAAAAGAGAAGAAATCCGGGAAAATGACTACATCATAGTATGTGGTCCCATTGCGTTTCGGACAATAGAGTTACAGCTTATGAATGATGGATTTAAAATGTATGAACATTTTGTGGAAGCTAATATTGCCAGAGTGGTAAACGCAAATAAGAAAATAGCTTTATTTTATGGAAGCTGTATTTTAAGAGATATGTACCGATGCCTCATTGAGGTTCCGTCGTTTGATTTTGAATATGAATCGGTATTTACCCAAAGTAACAGAGGGCAGGCCGTTGTGAATAATCGTCTGTTATATTATTTGAAAGATATATGTGATTTGTATGTTTATACTCCGCGTGTGTTAGACAGAGACAGCGCTTATTTCCTGGCGCCGGATGAATTGCCCGCGGACTGTAAAGTGGTAAGTGTGTCCAATTTAGTGGCGCCGTTATACTGGCCGCAGGTTGAGCGGAGAATTGATGTACATAACCAATTTTATCTTCATCCCTATAATGTGAAACGGAATGTGAGCTTTTACCATACACTGTACAGGCGGGAAGACCAGAACATCAATAAAATGATTTTAGAGGGAAAGACTTCTAAACAAATAGTAGAATGCTTATCATCAGATGAATTTTATTCCAGGGAACAGGTGGATAAACATTTTAGAGTGACTTTAAAGCTGATTGATATAGCAGAGCAGTCAGTGGAAATAAAAATTTCAGATTTTATACGTGAAAATTATAGAAAAGTTATGTTGTATCAGAATGCAATTCATCCAAATAAAATTATCATTTGTGAATATATTAGAAGATTATTTAAGGCAATTGGAGTTTCCACTCATGAGATAGAATCATTTGAGTCCCAATGGCCGCTGCATATTCATCAGAGTGGGGATGTACCTATATATCCCAGCGTTGTAAAAAATATGAATCTTGAGTTTGTTGAGGATGAAAAGAAATATGAGATATTAACAGGCAGAGGCGTTCAGTATATGACATTTGAAGAATATACCGAACATTATGTGGAATATACGAGAAAAGCAGCAGAAATAATGAATATGTGGCAGGAAATGTGAAAATGAAAATAAAAGATATCTGTGGAGATATAAAACAAAGAAAAATTATTTTATGTGGCGAATATGAGAATGTTATTGATTTTATTAAGCAGTATCAGAGTGAGTTAAACATAAAGGCAGTAATGTCGGAGCATAAGAAAGATGTCAAACTTCAGCCGTATAAAGATTATGGACTCGAAACTTTTAAAGCAGAAGAGGCGGTATTGTCCAAAGAGCTAATTGTTATTTGTGATGAAGTTAAATTCGGAGCATGGGCTAAGCGGTTAGAAGTTTACGGAAAAAAAGAATATAAAGATTATATCAGCCAGGAGTTAGTAGATGCCTTGATTTACCAGAAAAAACTTCTGGTTTGCATGGGAACGCAACTGATAGAGCAGGCATGCAGGTTCCTTGGTTATTGTGTAAAGCTACAGGAGAAATACAGCTTGATTTATTATCCGGAAAACGATTTATGGGAAGGGCATGCTAATCGTATGCCGGAGTATTTGCATGTGTGCAGATGGTGTGATGTATATATCCGCTCGTCATGTGAAAAAGAAAGATTTTTGTTTAAGATAGTTGGAAAAAACATTTTGAAACCGGACTGTCAGATTATTACAGTAGCAGATTATGGCTTTACAGGTTATTTTCCACAGATGATAAAGGACAGAGAAAAGTATAATGAGTTTTTGCTCAGGCAGAAAGAAAGACTGAAACTAAGTTATGAAACAGTTGCTTTTGCAAGAACAGATAAAGAAATAGAAAACTTATGCCTTCAAAAAATGAATGTGCAAAGTATAACTGAAAAACTGATGGATGAAAATTATTTTTCCAAGGAAAGAGTGACCGGATTTTTTTCAGAAGAAGTAAGACGTTTTAAAATGTTAGAGTCAACGGATAATATTAAGCTGGGAGAATTTATTGAACAGCATAAAGAAGAAATTTTATGCAGAAATTTGAATGAATGGAATGAACCTGTTGTTTCCTTTGTTACAGAGAGTTTGTTGCAAATTTTAGAACTTCCCAAGCTTTCAATTGATATGGAAAAGAGAAAAGCCATAATTGAAGAAAATTCAGGAAGTGAGATTCCTGTATATCCCAGTGTTTGGACGGCCTTAAATTTAAAGGGAATGAAAAATAAGAAATACAGGGTAGTAACATACTATAATACCAAGTATATGCCAGAAGAAGAATACATTTATTTCTGGACAGAATATCTGTATAAAGCAATGGAGCTGGTGGACCTGATGGGAGTTGACGAGGATTTTGACGAGAGATTATTAGAGCTAAATAAAAATGAATAAATGTAAAGGAGAACTGTATTATGGAAGAAAAGGTTATGGAATTATTGGCAAATATTACTTCGGAGGCAATTGAAGATAAAAATATGGACCTGTTAGCCTCGGATATTTTGGATTCATTTGATATCGTGAATTTAGTTGTGGCATTGGAGGATGCTTTTAATATTACAATTGATGCCGAATGGGTTTTACCAGAGAAGTTTCAGACAGCAAATGCAATTATTGAATTAATAAAAGAAATTGTCAATTCGCAGGAATAGGTGAAGCAGAACTGTTAGGAAAGATATTGTATGGGTGGAAAATATGGAAAGAAGTGTATTGGAGCTTTTAGAAAATGCGGCAGTCAAATATGCAGGAAAAATTGCCGCAAAAGACACTGAAAGAGAATGTACTTTTGCACAACTGTGCGACAACGCCAGGAAAATAGGAAGTGCATTAGGAAAACTTCATATATCAGGCAGAGCAATTCCTGTTTTTATGGAGAAAAGTGTTATGACATTAGAGAGCTTTTGGGGGGTCGTTTATGCAGGAGGATGTTATAGTCTTATAAACCCTGCCCAGCCGAAGGAGAGAGTTGAAAAAATATTGGATATTTTGAATCCGCCATATCTTCTTACCAACTATAATTCACGTAATAGTTTGAGCAAAATAAATTTTAAGGGACAAATAATTTTTGTAGAAGACCTAATTAAATGTGAGATAGATGAGGAGATTATCAGACAAATAAGAGAAAGATTCATTGATACAGACCCTTTATATATTAATTTTACATCAGGTTCTACAGGAATTCCTAAAGGGGTTGTTGTTGGACATAAATCTGTAATAGAATTTATAAACTATTTTGTGTCTATATTTAACATTACCTCAAAGGATATTATTGGAAATCAGGCGCCATTTGACTTTGATGTTTCTGTTAAGGATATTTATTCTATGCTGAAGACTGGCGCCACAATGTATATTATTCCAAAAGAATATTTCAGTTTTCCAAAAAAATTATTGGATATTCTGGAACAGGAAAAAATTACAACTCTTATATGGGCAGTTTCTGCATTGTGCATGATAACTTCCTTGAAGGGCTTTTCATACAAAAAACCAGAGTCAGTCAATAAAATTTTATTTAGTGGAGAGGTAATGCCGGTAAAGCATTTGCAGGAATGGAGAAAAGCGCTTCCAAATGCAGTGTTTGTTAACTTATATGGTCCCACGGAAATCACTTGTAATTGTACATATTATATTATTGAAAAAGAAAGTCAGAGAGAAATTCCAATAGGGAGAGCATTTCCAAATGAGAGAGTATTTCTTTTGGATGAGTTAGACAGAGAAGTCTGTGAAAGTAATATTGAAGGAGAAATCTGTGTGGTCGGGTCGACTCTCGCTTTGGGATATTTTGGCGACTTTGAAAAAACAAGTGAAGTATTTGTACAAAATCCTTTACAAGTTAATTATAAAGAACTTATGTACCGTACAGGAGACATTGCCTATTATCAGGAAGATGGCAATCTGGTTTATGTGGGTCGGAAAGATTTTCAAATTAAACATTTGGGGCACAGAGTAGAACTTGGGGAAATCGAAATGTATATTAGTATGATTCAGGGGATAGATAGAGTCTGCTGCTTATACGACAATTCTAAACAACAGATTGTTGCTGTTTATCAGGGAAATGTAGAAGCTGCACTGATAAAGAAAGACTTAAAAAGAAATCTGATTAAGTACATGATTCCTGAAAGATTCATTATGGTAGAGCAAATGCCAATTACGCCAAATGGAAAAATAGACCGGAAAAAGTTGAAGAAAATATATTTCGAGGAGAAATGACCATGGAGCAGAAATATATAAAAGAGATTGTAAAAGAAGGAAGTACGCCTGCCTATATTTTTGACGCGGGAATAATTAAAAAGAAAATTAATTCTATAAAAGAAAAATTAGGGAATAATGAAAAGATTCAGCTTTGTTATGCTATGAAAGCAAACCCTTTTTTAATAAAAATAATGGAACCATTTATTGATAAGTATGAGGTATGCTCACCAGGAGAGTTATCCATTTGTATAGAGCAGAATATTGATATGAATAAGATAGTCTTATCTGGTGTAAACAAAGAAAAAGAAGATATAATCCGGGCTATGAAGTGGGACTGTGTTTTTACAGTCGAATCAAGGATACAACTGAAGCTGATTGAGGAATGTGCAAAAAACTTAAATAAAAAAGTAAAGGTCTTATTACGTCTTACCAGTGGTAATCAGTTTGGATTAGATAAAACAGAAATTACAGATATCATAAGACAAAGAAAAAAATTTATTAACCTGGAAGTATGTGGAATCCAATACTTTTCAGGCACTCAAAAAAAAGTAAAGAAGATTATTGAAGAAATGGGAATTCTTTGCAGTTTCTGCCAGGAATTAAAACAGAATTATGAATATGAGGCGGAAGTTTTAGAATATGGTCCAGGACTTGGGATAGACTATTTTGGAAAAAATGAAGATGTTGATGGAGTGATTGAAAAGTGTAAGGATGCTTTTGAAATGGCAACAACTGCAAAGTTACAGTTAATACTGGAAATGGGAAGGTTTCTTGCTGCAGAATGCGGAAGTTATCTTACACAGGTAGTGGATGTAAAGAAAAATAATAATCAAAATTATTGTATTGTGGACGGAGGCATAAATCATGTTAATTATTACGGACAAATTATGGGAGTAAGAGTCCCTCCCGTCAGATATTATCAGATGATACATAATTATGAAGAAAAGAAAATTGCATCTGAAGACGAAGCTTGTGAAAGTATATGTGTATGTGGTTCTCTTTGCACAGTGGCGGATGTTTTGATAAAAAAATTGCCTGTTGAAGATGTGCATGTGGGTGATATATTTATTTTTGAAAAAATTGGAGCATATTCAGTGACAGAAGGAATCTATTTGTTTTTGAGCAGAAAAATGCCTAAAGTATATTTGCTTTGGGAAGGTGGGCTGGAACTTCTTAGGGATTCATATGAAACTTATCAACTGAATTGCGGGAAAGCAACTACTTAATAAATAATGATAAAATATAGCTTAAAGGGATTGATAATTTATACCTTTGAATCACCAATAATCGGAGCAAGGACCTATTGTATTATACGGGAAAATGAGGGACTGCTGATAGATGCGGTTTTTTCAGAGGAATTGTATGAGTTTTTAATTAAATGTAAAGTAGACAGAATAACAATATTATTAACGCATGGACATTATGACCACATATTGGGAATCCCTAAGCTGAAAGATAGCTTAAGTGTTACTGTGGCAACCTCAGTAAAAGGTCCTATAGTATTGGAAAATCCAAAAAAGAATTTAACGGCGGTGGCAAACTATATAAGCGCTATACGAAAGCCGGATATAAAAATAAATGTTGACCCTGTTTCAATATATGCAGATTTTGTTATGAAAGACCGTACATTATATAAGTGGAATGAGATTGGATTTAAAATAATTTATACACCAGGACATTCAGCGGATAGTGTTTGTTATTTGGCAGAAAATATGTATTTATTTTCAGGAGATACATTGCTTCAGCATGAGAAAACAATATTAAGGTTTCCAGGAGGAAATGAAATGGATTATAAATTATATACCCGGCCTTTGCTTGAAGCGCTGCCTAAAGATTTGATTGTTTTTCCAGGACATGGAAATGTATTTCATATTTCGGAAAGCATAGTTTTTGAGGAGAAAAAGCATGACAGCGATACAGTCTATAGATGAATATTTATCATTGTTGAGACAATCTAAGGAAAAATGTAATAAAACTTTTACAAATTCTTATATTTCAATAGAAGAAATAAAAAGATATATCAATCTGGGAAATTTATTTTATATATGGCAGGATAACGGGATTTTTTTTCTATGTGACGAGAAAAAGTATTACAGATTGTTATATTGGTTAGAGCCAAAGAGCAGGATTTTTATTTCAAAACAGGATAAACCAATAGCAATAAGGAATGTATATAAAGAAGAAAAAAAGAAAGAAGAGCTTTTGTTTTTAGATGCCTGTTTAGGAGAGTTAGGCTTTATTAATGAATATACTGCAATTGAAATGTGTATTCCCACAGAGGAAGGAAATGCAATAGAAAAGCAAAAAAATATATATGAGAGGTTTTTAAAAAAGGGAAAATTCCATATAGAATACATGAAGGAGAATGATATAGAGCATATGCTCAAACTGCGTGAAACAGAAGAATTCCATATATATAATTTTAAATACAAAACAAGGGAAGAGTACTGTAATGAAATTAAAAACAATCAATATTGGGCAGTATATGATGAAAGGAATATAATGCGTGCCTGCATTTATACAGAACCTGTATTTGCAGCAATATTGGGAGATGGCATATGTGTGGAAAAAGATTATAGAAATACATATGGGTTAGGCGCAGCTTTGATGCTTCATGTATTGGACCAGGCAGTAAACATAAATAAAAAGCGGTATGTGTCATGGTGTGAGCTTGAAAATGTTAATTCAATGAAATTTCACGAAAATATTGGTTTTAGGAAAACCGGAAAGATATCAGATGAGTGGGTAATAGGAGAAAGATAATGGATAATTTTAATAGCTATAAGAAGATATTTATGGAAACTTTTGCGTTAGAAGATGATAAAGCGTATAAAGATATAACTATGGAAAATATTGAATTGTGGGATTCGGTAGGGCATATTAATTTAGTGGCTACGGTAGAAGATGTCTTTCACATTGAAATGACATTGGAGGAAATGTCTGAATTTACTTCTTTTGAAGCGGGGATGTGTATACTTAAAAAATATGGAATTGAAATATAGTTTATATAGATGGACAAGGGAGGACGGCCATGAATGCTACAATAGAAGATATGATTTACATACATGCTGATGAGGTCCCGGATAAGTTAGCAGTTTCAGCAATGAATGGTGATTTGACATATTTGCAGCTTGGAGAAATGATGAGAAAAGCTGCAGCTTTTATGCAAAATACAGGCATTTGTAAAGGCGACAGGGTCCTTTTGTCTGCAGCTCCAATAAAAGAATATTTTGCATTTTATTTTGGACTGCACTTGATAGGGGGAATATGCGTTCCGGTTGCAGTTAATGCAAAACAGGATTTGATTGACCATATTATTGAAAGTACCGGAGCAAAATATTTTTTTACATCTGGTGATAATGTATATAAAAACATTGAGCTGATTCCTTACAAAAAACTAAATGATAAACAGAAAATAAAAGATTATGTTAAAGAAGCGGTTTTTTTGGATGATGTGGCGGATATTATTTATACCACTGGAACTACCGGGCTGGCGAAGGGGGTTGTACTAACACATAGAATTTTGGAAGCTGGGGCTCATAACATAATTAATGCAGTTGATATGCAGGATGACGATGTTGTTTTAGCGCCATTGCCGTTAAACCATTCGAATGCTTTAGGAACCATGAGAGCCTACATGTATAAAGGGACCACTCTTGTGGTTCATGATGGTTTTACAAATATAAAAAATATGGAAGACAGAATGAGAAGATACTATTGTACGGCTTTTTCAGGAGCGCCTGCAGCGCTTAGTATTTTAGACCGGGTAACCAGAGGACACATGGAAAAGATTCTTGGCAATCTGCGTTATGTAGAAATCGGGACAGCGCCAATGAATGTGGAAGCGCGTAAAATGGTAATGCAGAAATTACCAAATGTAAGACTGCTTATTAATTATGGAGCTACAGAGGCGCATAGGGCGGTCTATATGGATTTAAATTCACATCCTGATAAGATAAAATCCATTGGCAGACCTGTAAAAAATATGAAAGTTAAAATTATAGATGATAATAATCTGGAAATACAATCATCTAAAGAAAACATTGGGCGTCTGGTTATTTGTGGCGCTACGTGTATGAAGGAGTATTGGAATGAGGCTGAATTGTCTAAAGAAGTGTTAGTTGCAGGAGGTCTTGCAACAAGCGATTTGGCATACATAGATGAAGACGGATTCATTTTTCTGGTTGGACGTGCAAATGATGTTATTAATATTGGCGGGAAAAAAGTTTCTCCCTTTGAAATTGAGGATGCACTCTTAACCAATGAAAAAGTAGAAGAATGTGCATGTATAGCGGGAGAAGATAAAAACGGTATTTTGGGGAATGTACCTGTTATGTATTTGGCGTTGAAACAGGGAATGGAAGCTGGTGCAGATGAGTTAAAGCTTTTTTTACTCAGTAAACTGGAAACTTATAAAGTGCCGGTTGACTTTATTATAGTAGACGAATTGCCAAGAAATTATGTTGGAAAATTAGACAGAAAAAAATTGAAGGCAATGTGGGAAGACAGGTGAGATGGTGATGATTAAAACAGCAGGAATAATTGGAACAGGCGCAGTTGGCGGAATGCTTTGCAGTCTGCTCTATGAAGAGTATAGAGAAAATTTATTTGTAATTGGAAATGAAAAAAGAAGTCAGAGAATGAAGAAGGGATTATCTGTAAATGGAAGAAGAATATACCCTTCAATTTTAAATACAGAAAAAGAACACGAACCATTGGATTTGGTAATTTTATGTATGAAAAATTACGACCTGGAAAATTCAATGCAGGACTTGAAAGCGGCAGTAAATGAAAATTCGGTCATCCTGCCGCTGCTAAATGGCGTCACAGCTACAGATGTTGTGAAAAAAGCATTTCCGGACAACCGTGTATTATATGGGATTGTAATGCGTACAGATGCAGCCAGAATAAATTATGACGTTATGTTTGCTACTTGCGGTGAGATACAATTAGGGTATGCCCAGAATGAGGTGTGTGCAAAGGAAGTGGTTGAAGTTAGGGATTATTTGTTAAAAGCAGGAGTAAAAGCAGTGATATACCCTGATATGATGCGCATGCTTTGGAGAAAATGGATGATTAATATTGGAGCAAATCAGATATCTGTGCTTACAGGAGCAAAATTTAAGTATTTTGGTATGTTTGATGAGATTAAAGTTTTGCTGCGTGCTTCCATGAAAGAAATTTTAGATATAGCGAAGGCGGAGAAAATTAATTTAACACAACAGGACTTGGATGATGTTGTTGATATTTTAGTAAATTATCCTCCAGAGAAAAAAACATCAATGCTGCAGGATATAGAGGCGCAAAGACGGACTGAAATTGATTCATTTGCAGGAACGGTAATGAGTTATGGGGCAAAATGCCAAATCCCAACACCTGTTAATACAATGCTATATTATGGTATTAAAGCAAGAGAGCGGGTTTACTTAAAGGAAAAAGAAGAGGAATTGCTGTATGCAGGAGAATAGCATAAAAACATCTTACTGTAAAATTCATATTGGTGAAGAGGAGGAAATAACAGAAAAACTGCTTGTAAATGAAAAGGATTATGCACGGCTGGAGGTTTATTCATTCAATCAGACAGGCAGAGAATTACTTAAAAAAAATCATTATATTATGGTTGATAGAACGGTAAAAGCCCAAATTGCACTTTCATCACTTACAGGATTGGATAGACTTGTGCGTATGGATGTAAGGGAATTAAAAGATATAACAGATGAAGTATACGAAGTGGCTAAAAAAGCTTTTACAAAAGACCGAAGATTTTTTTTATCTTTAAATTGTGAAGAGAATGTTGGAGTTGCTGTTCTGGAAGATTATATAAGAGAGATTGAAAGAAATGAAAAATTAGTATTTGGCTGTTTTTATAAAGATGAGCTTGTTGGAGCGTTAATTGCCATCCAGGTTAGCGAGAGCGAGTATGAAACTGTATTAGGCGCTGTATTGCCCAAATGGCAGTCAAAAGGTGCAGGCATAAGTTTATATGCGTTTGAACTTTCACAGTTGCAGAAAAAAGGGATTAAGACTTTATATAGCCGGATATCAACAGACAATGTGGCTTCATTAAATTTACATATATCCTTAAGTAAGGGAAATATAAGATTTATACAGCCATTTGATATTTATATAAAAGATTAAATAGATTAGTTGTATGTAAATGAGAGAAGAAATGATAGTAATAAGTAAAAGAAAATGGTGTTGATATGGATAATTTAGAAATGTATAAAAATATATTCTGCAGAATTTTAGCATTAGCTCCAGACTTTGATGAAACACAAATTAAAAGGAATGAGACAAAAGACTGGGACTCTGTGGGGCACTTAGCCCTTGTTACGGCTTTGGAAGATGCTTTTGATATTATGCTGGATACAGAAGATATTTTGGCTTTGGAGTCATTTGACCAGGGAATTTCGATATTAGAAAAGTATGGGATAAGTATGCAAAAATAAGAATATATAAGTCTGGGAGTATGCTTCCAAACGCACTACTGGCGCACTGTTACAGGCGCAGCCTGTGATATATGGGGGATAGATATGGAAAAAGGTTCAGGAATATTGCCGAATAAGGTGTGTCTGGTCACTGGAGCGGGGCGGGGAATTGGGAAAAGTACGGCAATGCGTTTCGCCAAAGAGGGGGCCATTGTGTATGCCAATGTGAGAGAAAAAGGTATTCTTGAAGAATGGATTAAACTGCATTGTCAGGGATTAAAAGGGAAAATTATTCCTGTATATTTTGACATAACTGATTCATCCGGGATAAGACAGTGTGTAATGCAGATAAAGAAAGAACAAGGGAAAATTGATGTTCTTGTAAATAATGCGGGAGTGGTAAGCAATGAACTTTTAGGGATGATTTCTAAAAGTAAGGTCAGAGAAATGTTTGAAGTAAACGTATTTGGTCTATTAGAATTGACCCAGCTTATAGCAACCAGATTTATGATGAAACAAAAATGGGGAAGTATTATAAATATGGCGTCAATAGTCGGCTCTATAGGGAGCCGCGGGCAAATTGCTTATTCTGCAAGCAAAGGAGCAGTAATCGCATTGACAAAATCAATGGCAAAAGAACTTGCAGAATATAATGTGCGTGTAAACGCCATTGCTCCTGGAATGATTGCAACAGAAAGAATCCAAAAGTCAATTAACGATATCTATAAAAATATACCGCAAATTGGTATGGGAAGACTTGGAACTCCGGAAGAAATTGCGGATATATGTGTGTTTTTTGCATCGGAAATGTCAGAATATGTAACAGGACAAATTCTGGAAGTATCGGGTAGTATGATGCTGTAAGGGTGAAAATATGTTTTTGAATATTGATAAAAAAAATAATAACGCTATTGCATTAAAAGACAGTAATGGAGAAGAAGCAACCTATGGCAGAGTGATAGAGTTTGCAGATAAGTTTCAAAAATGTATAAAAAAAAGAACTTTAATTTTTGTGATGAGTAAAAATTGTGTTGGCGCTGCAATGGGATATTTGGGGGCCATGCTAAACCGCATAGTTCCGCTTATGCTTGGAGCGTCTATGGACCAGGAGCTTTTAGACGAGTTAATGGATATTTACCGGCCTGAATATATTTGGAAGCCTGTTGAAATGGTCTCAGATGAAGAAATTTTGCTTATGGATTATCAATATGCTTTGGTGTCTACTGGGTGGTCAGGTTATTCTATGTATGATGAGCTTGCGCTTTTATTAACTACGTCAGGTTCTACAGGAAGCCCAAAGCTGGTAAGACATTCTTATAAAAATTTAGAGGCACAGGCTGGAAATATATCATCTTTCTTTGGATTAAATACCAAAGATAAACCAATGCTGGACCTGCCTATTAATTATACATATGGTTTGTCAATATTAAATAGTCATCTATATTCCGGTGCAACGGTTTTATTAACTTCTTTAAATGTTTTAACCCCAAAATACTGGGATTTTTTTAAGAAAGAAGAGGCAACAAGTTTCACCAATGTGCCATATGCCTATGAGCTTTTAAAGAAACTACGCTTTTTCAAAATGGAACTTCCCTCTCTAAAATTATTGTCACAGGGGGGTGGAAAGCTGCGTGAGGACCTTCACCGCGAGTTTGCCGAGTATGCCAGACAGACTAACAGACGCTTTATTGTAACTTATGGGCAGACTGAAGGAAGCGCCAGGATGTCATATTTGCCTGCCGAGTATGCCATTGAGAAATGCGGCAGTATTGGAAAAGCCATTCCTAACGGACATTTGTACCTTATAGATGAAACTGGTAATGAAATCAGCAAGGCAGGTGTAATTGGTGAAATGGTGTATCGTGGACCCAATGTTACACTGGGGTATGCCCAGTCCAGAGATGATTTGGCTTTGCCGGATGAGCGACAAGGGGTTTTGCTGACAGGGGATATGGCTAAATTTGATAAAGATGGTTTTTTTTATATTGTAGGGAGAAAAAAACGATTTTTAAAATTATGTGGGTACAGGGTAGGATTAGATGAATGTGAGAATATTATTAAATATGCTTTTAATATAGAATGCGCCTGTGTTGGAAATGACGAACATATGGATATTTATGTGACAATAAAGCAGCGCCATGATGAAATCAGACATTATATTGCTGAAAAAACGAATATTAATTCCAGTGTATTTCATGTTCATTTTATCGACAGCCTGCCCAGAAATGAGGCAGGAAAGATTTTATATAATAAATTAGAGTAGCAATTGGTAATGAAGGGAGAAATATAGATGAAAAAAAGTGCAGGTGAAATCAGAGAGCAGATAAAAGAGAAGATTACAGTTTGTAATATAGTTTTATGGGGATATGGGAGTACAGCAAAAAATTTTTTTGAGAAATATAAAAAAGTATTTAAGATAAAAGGCTGTGTGACGGATGAGAGATGTCATCCAGAGTTTTTTGATGATGAACATACGATTCCTATTATTGAATGGAATGATTATGATGGAACAAATGATTATATTGTTGTATGCGATACGCCATTTCCTCATATTGAAAATGAAATAATGGCCAGTGGTTTGCACTTATTTGAGGACTATATTGATATTCAGATATTGGAAGCAATATTAATTAATAAGAAAATAGCTATTGTTGCCGGAAACTGTCAGCTGTCAATGATATTTGATTTTTTAAAGGAATGTAAAAGCTTTACAGAACAATATCAATTGTTCCGCTTTACAACCCATTATTGGAAGACCAGATGGTCATTAAAGACAATTAGCTTTTTAAAAAGTTTATGTGAACTATACATTTGCATTAATCATGAAGAAAAAAATAAGAAATTCTTTAAAAAGGAGGAATTACCTAAAAATTGTAAAACAGTAATCGTCCCCACTGTGTTAGTTAGATTATACTGGCCACAACTTAAAAATGACTGGAGAAATACCCAAAATGAATATTTTATATTGAGCAAAGAAAAGAAGGGACATAGTCCTTTTCGGTGGGCAGATTCCAATATAAACAGAATGATAGAAGAAGGCAAAGATGTCGAAGAAATTGTGTCATTGCTTGCGTCTGATAATTTTTATACAAAGGAAGAGGTTGATAAGCATATTGAAATGATACTTCGTATAACAGAATATCAGGAAAATGCGTGCGATATTAAAATTGCTTCTTATATTAAAGAGAACTACCAAAAAAGAATGCTATTTAGAGATATGACGCATATGCAGACAGATCTGGTGTGGGAGATGGTTACACGTATAGTGGAACATCTTGGAATGGATACGACAGAAATAACAGAAATGAGAGAGGATGAAAACAATCCTGTCAATCAAATCCATATAAATCACTGTACAGAGATTCCGGTATATCCCAGTGTTGCTAAACATTTAGGATTAGAGTGGTGCGACAGAGACACCTTATTTATTGTTACAGCTTATAATGGAGTCAGAAAAATGACTTTTGAGGAATACATCCGGTTATACTATTCCGTTTGCAGTAAAATCAAACAAATAAAGGAAGAATGGTAATACTGTGAAAAATAAATTTTTCACAGGCAAATTTGCAGGAACTGGCCGCAGGGAGGATTACTATGAGAAAAGCAATTAAAAAACAGATTCTTCAAATGCTTATGACATTGAAAGAAGCGCATAAAGAAATGCTTTTTTGTATTAACAAAAGACAGTATGGAGAAGCAACAAACATCCTTGCGGATTGTCAGGCGTGTGCCGTAACAATTGGAACTGCCATTGAGCAGTTTGAAAATGACCAGGAAACGGTTATAAAGCAATTGGAAGAATATTGTGAAAGATTATTTTTAATCAGTAATGAGATAGAGAAGCAGGGAAAAGGAAGCGGGAAGCTCTGGAAAAAAGAACTGGATGCCCGTATTGATAAAATATACAGAGATGTAAAATGTGGCATTAAAGTGATTTTAAAGGTGGCATTTTTTCCTTATAAGGCATCTATGTGGACAAGCCTTGAAAGTATATGGAGGGCTGCACAGGCAGATGCGGAGTGTGAGACGGCGGTGATAGTAATCCCCTATTTCGAATTAAATGGATGGGGGCATCAGACGGAGCTAATAAGTGAGAAACATTTATTTCCTGAAAATGTTCCTGTTATAGATTGGGATAAATATGATTTGGAAAAAGAGCTGCCAGACATGATTTTTATACATAATCCATATGATGATACCAACAATGTTACAAGAGTTCCGGAGCAGTTTTATTCATATAATCTAAAGAAATATACGGAACAGCTTATCTATAGTCCGTATGGTATGATGGGGTACTATTCACCCAGGCAGGGAGCGTTTATGTGCTGTACAAACGCAGTTATGGCTGCTGACAAGGTGTTAGTACAATCGGAAAGGGTAAAGCAGATTTATATAGAGCATAATGTTGACAGAAAAAAACTGCTTGCAATTGGTTCGCCTAAGGTGGATGCAATTGTGGAGGGGATGAAAATGCCGCCTTTTTATCCCAGGGGATGGAAGGAAAAGCTATATGGGCGTAAGGTATTTTTGGTTAATACGCATTTGTCTTTTTTCCTTCGAGGACTTGTTTTTGCTGAAAACCATCCGGGGAGAAAAGATTTTGCGCAGGTAGCGCATGAGATAATATGGGAACAGCTGATAAACAGAGAGGGCTGCGCATTAATCTGGCGTCCTCATCCATTATTGAAGGCAATGCTGGAAAGCAGGGGGGCAAATGAAGCTTTAGAATATGTACAGCGTTTGGAGGAAAGAATTAAAGAGTCAGATAATGCAGTGCTTGATGAGAATGGAGGTTATGAGATTTCATTCCGCTTATCAGATGCTCTTATTACTACATATAGCTCAATTATACCGGAATATATGATTACAGGAAAGCCAATTCATATATATCAGCATCGGTTAAATGCTGAGAATTGCAAAAATTCGCCGGTTAATTATACAAACAATTACTACCGTGCAAAGGCTAAGGGGAAAGCGAATTTACCTAAGTTTATACAAATGGTTTTGGATGGAGAAAAAGACCCATTGTATGATGAACGTATGAAGGATGTACAAAAAGCTTTTTCAAATCTGCAAGGTACTGTCGGGGAAAATATCTATAAAGAGCTGAAAAAAGAAATTTTGCGGTTTGATTTATAGAATATGGTATGATTTCCTGTGCAATTTTTAAAAAGAAAGGGGACATTTGTTTTATTTCTGTGAGCAAAGAGTTAAGCGGATACGAAGCATCCATTTGACTGTCAAATATTTATGAATGAGTGAAAGGAAGAAGATTGTGGAAATCAGGGAAAAATTACAGAAAGTATTCAGGAATATTTTTAATGATGAAAGCCTTGAGCTGTCTGATGAAATGACAGTGGATGGCACAGAAGATGGGGACTCATTTATGCACGTGAACCTGATTGTTGCCATTGAGCAGGAATTTAATATTAAGTTTACAATTGAGGAAGTTATGAAGGTTAAAAATGTTGGAGAATTTATAGTTATGATCAAGAATAAAAAGAAATAAAGGCTGTCAAAACAGGAACCCCGGATTGCAATCGACCCAGGAGTAAAAAATCCCTTCCTGCCTCATGTAAAACATACCTTCAAAAGTGCGAATCATTCCAAAAGGGTTGAAGAGAATAGCCCATATGCTGTTAAATAAAAATACAGTAGTCGGGACTATAGAAACCACCGAATGATACAGCTACAAGGAAATGGGGCAGGAGTATGGACATAAACAGGACTGCAAATGAAACTACCCTGGAAATTGCGTTTGTGGGAAGGCTGGACAGGAAAACAGCGTCTTTGGTTGAGACAGAAATCCAAAAGTCTATTAATAATTTCACGAAACTGGCGCTTAATTTTGAAAAGCTGGAGTATATATCATCAGATGGGGTGCAAATTCTGCTGAATATACGTAACAAAGTGAACAGACGGGGTAAAAAAATGGTTATCCGGAATGTTAAGGAAGAGATTATAAAGTTCTTTATAGTGTCAGGACTAACCGGCATTTTAAAAATTGAATAATATTGGAAATATTTAACAAAGATAAAACGGCTGTTACATGAAGAAAATGATGTAATAGCCTTTTATTTTTCTGATATTCAATTTCATGCGCTAAAAGTCAAAAAGCGTTGACAGCATAACCAATGAGCGCTAAAACAGACAAAGAACCATCAGGTCAAATGTAAGATAAACTTTTAATTGGTGCAGTATTGCAGGAGCGCCTTGCAATATGCGGAGGAATAAACATGAACGAAACCAAAACAAGCGCACAATCTAAAAGGGGCATTCAAAAGCTTTCCCTTTCCGTTATAATGACGGTGGTAGTTGTAACTGTTGTGCTTTTAGCCTGCTGCGTGGGTATTACGGCGTATCTGCGTATTTACCAGGCTTCTGTGGAGGACAATGCAGTTACCAGCAGTGAGCAGGCGGTCAGGCAGGTAATGAGCACTTTGGAAAATTATACCAAGGATATAGAAGAAATCATGGGAATGATACGCATAAACATGAAGAATGAAGAAAGTGAGAAAAATGACTTTATGACAAACCTGATTGCAATCAGGAAGGATGTGGTGGTCATAACAGAGTATGACAATGATGGAAATCTTTTAAGTTACTGGCAGGGAAGCTACAAATTAAAAGAAAAAATTCTTAAAAACCTGTCTTATATGGAAATTCCGTCAGGGGAAAAGGGGGTATATATTTCCAGTCCCCATGTAGAGTCTTTAGTCGAAAACTATTACCCGTGGGTGGTAACAATCGCCCAGCGGATGCAAAACCATGAAGGAAAAGAGGTTTTGATTTGTATGGATATCCGGTTTTCCAACATTGCAGGTTATGTGGATAATGTGGGAATCGGACAGCACGGCTACTGCTTTATAATGGATGAGGAAGGGGCGCTTGTTTATCATCCCCAGCAGCAGCTAATCCATGCAGGGCTCAAAAATGAAAACCAGGAACTGCTTATAGGCAGAGCAGATGGCTCTTTTTTGCAGGGAGAAGTGATTTATACCATCCATTCTCTGGACAATAATAACTGGAAGATTGTGGGTGTCAGTTATGTGGATGAAATGATTACCAATAAGCTGGATGAAATGGCTAAAATTATTGGATTTGTATTTATTTTTATGATTCTAGCCACTCTTCTTGTAGGGATTATCTCCTCCAAAATGGTATCCAGCCCGGTTAATAAGCTTATGGGAGCTATGCAGCAGTTTGAAAAAGATGCGGAAAATTTTGAATTCTGCAGAGTAAATGGAACAAGGGAGATTACAGCTTTGTCAGACTCTTTTAGCCATATGGTGGTGCAGATACAAGGGCTGATGGAGCAAGTCCGCAGGGAAGAGATTACCTTACGCAAGAGCGAGCTGAATGCGCTGCAGGCACAGATAAACCCTCATTTTTTATATAATACCTTAGATTCTATAGCCTGGATGTGTGAGGAGGGGCGTACAAAGGAAGCCATTATTATGGTTAATGCTCTGGCGCGGCTGTTTCGGATAAGCATCAGCCGGGGACATGAGTTAATCACCATAGAAAAAGAATGCCAGCATGCAGAAAGCTATTTAAAGATACAAAAATACCGTTATAAAAATAAGTTTACTTATAAGTTTGATGTAGAACAGGAGTGTCTTGGCTGTTTCTGCAATAAGATTACCTTACAGCCGATTATTGAGAATGCGATCAATCATGGACTGGATATGTGTGATGAGGGGGTCATTCATATAGGGGTTAAAAGGCAGGGAGAAGATATACTTATGTATGTGGAAGATAACGGTGTGGGAATGGAAGAAGAGCGGTGCAGGGAAATTCTTCACAGAGAAGCCAGTGACCGGACAGGAATCGGCATTAAAAATGTCAATGACAGAATACGGATTTATTTTGGAGAAAAATATGGACTGCATATAGAAAGCGAGCTGGATGTGGGAACCAGAGTTGAAATCCGCATTCCTGGAATACAGGAAGAAATTCCGGCAGGGGGAGTATAAATTATGAAGACAAATAACAGACAAATATGGTTTCCGCTGCTTGGAATGGGGCTGTTAGCCGGATTTATGTTTTTGGTTATATGGGAACTTAGCAGTGACACATGGATTTTTTGTGACAAAAGGCCCAAAGATGGAACGGAAAACCGGAAACATTATGTGGCCGTTATTGTAAAATCAACGACTTCCGCTTACTGGAAAAGCGTTTTTGCGGGAGCAAATGCGGCTAAGACAGAATATAACCTTGATATTACGGTAGAAGGACCGGAGGATGAAGAAGATTGTGAAGCCCAGAACCGGATGATTGAAGGGGCAGTAGCGCGGGGGGCGGAGGTGATTGTACTTTCGGCAGTTGATTTTCATGAAAATGCCAGGGCAGTGGAACAGGCAGTTCAGGCAGGAGCGAAAGTGGTAGTAATAGACAGTGATGTTGACAGTGATAAAGTAAGCTGTCGCATAAGCACAGACAATTACCAGGCGGGGCGCATGGTTGGAGAGAGTGTTCTGGATACCAGCGCGCAGGAGGTCTGTGTGGGAATTGTAAACTTTGATGAGATTTCCGCCAATGGCCAGCAGCGGGAGGAGGGGTTTCGGGATGCAGTGGCGGAAGATAGCAGGGTGAGTATTGTTGACGCCATTAATGTCAATTCTAACATAGAAAGCGCAAAAGAAGCGACCAGGCGTATGCTTGCCCAAAATCCCCAGATTAATGTAATTGTCACCTTTAACGAATGGACCAGCCTGGGAGTGGGATATGCCATTAAAGAGCTTGGACTGGCAGATGAAACTAAAGTGGTTGCCTTTGACAGCAATGTGATTTCAGTAGGGATGTTGGAAACCGGGGAAGTGGATGCGCTGATTGTACAAAACCCTTATGCCATGGGATATCTGGGGATAGAGTGCGCTTACCGTCTGCTCAATGGCGGCCAGGTAGAGCAAACAGTGATAGACACTACAACCACAGTAGTGACCAGAGAGAATATGTTCAGCGAAGAATGCCAGAGGATTCTTTTTGCTTTTGATTAGAATGCGTTTTTGTCCGCAATAGAGAATTGGAAAGTAAAATTTGTTGCGCGGCCGCGCTGTCATACAGTGGAAAAAGAAAAGACAGTTGTCCGAAATTATACAATATGAATAGTTTTTGTACAATTATGGTGGAATTTTTGTGCAGTTAGAGTAAATATTTATACCTTTTGCGTAATTATTTGCATGGGAAATAAAAAAATATAATGTTATACTCCTATCGTAAGGTGAATGTATGTCCGGTTGGAAAATCCCTCAGGACATGCAGAAACATTTTATTAAAAGGAGGATTTATTAATGAAAAAGAAAGTTTTGGCTGCATTATTATGTGCGGCAATGACAGTTGGGCTGATTACCGGCTGTGGTGGCAAAAATGATACACCGGCAGCATCAGATGCAGCAACTGGCGACAAGCAGGAAGCGGAAGCAGGTGACGCTGAAGCAGAAACTGAAAAGACAGATGAAGCAGAGCAGGAAGCGGATAAAGTAGCTGACGCAGCGCAGGAGGCAGCAGGAGATTTGTCAGAGGCAAACATCGCTGTATTCTATTATACTTATTCAGATACCTATATTGCATCTGTAAGAACAGCGCTTGATGCTGAACTGGATGCTCTGGGAGTTACCTATCAGGATTATGACTCCAACAGTAACCAGACCACACAGAATGAGCAGATTGACACAGCTATCCAGACGGGAGCAAATCTTCTTATTGTAAATATTGTAACTTCCGGTTCCGTAGATGCTTCCCAGACAATCGTTGATAAGGCATCTGCAGCAGGAATCCCTGTTATCTTCTTTAACCGTGCAGTTGAAGGTGACGAAGATGAAGGAAAGGTTCTTGGAAGCTATGACAAATGTGCCTTCGTAGGAACTGATGCTCCTGAAGCAGGTCATATGCAGGGACAGATGATTGGTGATTATCTGGTAGAAAATTTTGATGCAGTAGATTTAAATGGTGATGGCAAGATTTCCTACGCAATGTTCATGGGACAGCTTGGAAACGTGGAAGCTATCTATCGTACACAGTATGCGGTAGAAGATGCTAACAAGGTTCTTGAAGCAGCTGGAAAGCCTGCTCTTGAATACTTTGACCCTTCAAACTCTGACTGCTATCAGGTTGACCAGGATGGTAACTGGAGTGCAGTGGCAGCTAATAACTACATGACCACTAACCTTTCCCAGTATAATGAAGGCAATGGCAACATGATTGAGCTGATTATCTGTAACAATGACGGTATGGCTGAAGGCGCTATTTCTGCACTGAATGATAAAGGATACAACCTTGGCGATGGTAACTGTGTAACAATTCCTGTATTTGGCGTTGATGCAACTGACGCTGCAAAACAGCTGATTGCTGACGGCAAGATGACAGGTACCATTAAGCAGGATGCAGAAGGTATGGCAAAAGGAATTGCTTTCCTTGCACAGAATGCAGCATCAGGAAAAGAACTGATGGATGGAACAGATTCCTATAACATCTCTCCTAACGTTGCAAACAAGATTTATATTCCTTATGCAGCATATACTGGAGAATGATTTTCATTAAAGTGAATTTAGTAACTCTTAAATAATTAAGGGCGGCTGTTAGAATATAGCGGCCGCCTTTTTCAATGAACATGGGACAGAAAGAAATCTCTGGCACAGCTTGCCTGGAATGTCTTTTTTGGCAGATGCACAGGGAAGGTAAAAAATTATATTAATGATGGAGGGCGGAGTATGGAGCATGATGTTCTATTGCAAATGACAGACATCTGTAAAGAATTTCCCGGCGTAAAGGCGCTGGATCATGTTTCCCTGACGGTAAAAAGAGGCACGGTTCACGCTCTGATGGGCGAGAACGGGGCCGGAAAGTCCACCCTGATGAAGTGTCTGTTTGGTATCTACAATAAGGATAGAGGGCAGATTATCTTAGAGGGGAAGGAAGTAAACTTTAAAAGTTCAAAGGAAGCATTGGAAAATGGTGTGGCAATGGTGCACCAGGAATTGAATCAGGCATTGAAACGGAATGTAATGGATAATATCTGGCTGGGACGGTATCCAAAAATAGCAGGGGTTATGGTAGATGAAAAGAAGATTTACCAGGATACAAAGGCAGTGTTTGAAGAGT
>CAMUHA010000026.1 GCA_947088515.1 uncultured bacterium | reverse complement strand
TATAAAGCCCCTGACGCTTCTGGAAAGCAGACACAAAATCTGCAGCAGCAAGCAAAGAATCATGGTTTCCCGTATCCAGCCAGGCAAAGCCACGGCCTAAGGTTTCCACATGAAGCGTCCCTCTTCTAAGATATTCATTGTTAACACTGGTAATTTCTATTTCTCCTCTTGCAGACGGCTTTACATTTGCTGCAATTTCCACCACCTGATTATCATAAAAATAAAGTCCCGGCACAGCATAATTGCTTCTGGGATTTTCCGGTTTTTCCTCAATGGATAAAGCCTTTCCGGTTTCGTCAAACTCAACCACGCCATATTCCCTGGGGTCACGCACATAATAGCCAAAAATCGTGGCTCCCTTTTCTCTTGAGGCCACTTCCCGCAGAACCCTGGAAAAGCTCTGTCCATAAAAAATATTGTCACCAAGCACAAGAGCAACCCGCTCCTTACCTATAAACTCCGCTCCAATGATAAAAGCATCGGCAAGACCTCTTGGGTAATCCTGGATTGCATAAGAAAACTCCATACCAAGCTGACTGCCGTCTCCTAAAAGCTCTTCAAAGACATGCACATCCCTGGGAGTGGAAATAATAAGCACTTCCCTGATACCGGCTAACATCAGCGTTGACAATGGGTAATAAATCATGGGTTTATCATAAATGGGCATAATCTGCTTACTGATTGCTTTGGTCAGGGGATAAAGCCTTGTCCCTGAGCCTCCTGCCAGAATAATTCCTTTCATAGTAACCTCCATTCTTGCTCAGCCCGCAAAATTTGAGCGCAAGCGCAAATTGCCTGTGAAGAATTTATTTTTCACAGTATCCTCCATCCAAAACTGCCTGACACATCAGCGGTCCTTGTACATTTCCTCATAATAATTCTGATAATCTCCACTGGTTACGTTTTTCATCCACTCTTCATGTTCAAAAAACCAGGCAATGGTACGCCGGATTCCCTCCTTAAACATGGTTTCCGGCTCCCAGCCAATTTCCGCCTTAATTTTATCCGGTGCAATGGCATATCTTCTGTCATGGCCCTTCCGGTCCTCCACATAAGAAATCAGCTTTTCACTGACAAGCTCTTTTCTGGGGTCTCCTTCGGGCAGCATTTCCTGCAAAGTATCCAGAATGATATGGATAATTTCAATGTTCTGCTTTTCATTATGTCCGCCCACATTGTAAGTTTCAAAGAGCCTTCCCTGCTCCGAAACCATATCAATGGCTTTGGCATGATCCTCCACATAGAGCCAGTCACGCACATTTTTGCCATCCCCGTATACGGGAAGCTTCTTTCCCTGCAGGGCATTGTTGATTATAAGGGGAATCAGCTTTTCCGGGAACTGATAAGGCCCGTAATTGTTTGAACAGTTGGTAATGTTAGCCGGAAACTTATAGGTGTCCATGTAAGCCTTTACCAGCATGTCCGAGGATGCTTTACTTGCAGAATAAGGACTATGGGGTGCATAAGGCGTGGTTTCATAAAAATATCCTCCATCTTCCTCCAGCGAACCATATACCTCGTCCGTTGACACGTGAAGAAACCTTTTATCCGGTTTAAAAGTCCCGTCCTCATTTTCCCATGCTGCCTTTGCACAGTTAAGCATAACTACAGTTCCAAGAACATTGGTCTGTACAAACACTTCCGGCGCTTTGATGCTCCGGTCCACATGACTTTCTGCGGCAAAATGCACTACCCGGTCAATCTCATTTTGTTCAAATATACGGGAAATAGCCTCTTTATCACAGATATCCGCTTTTACAAAGGTATAATTTTCCCTTTCCTCCACGTCTTTTAAGTTTTCAAGATTTCCAGCATAGGTGAGCGCATCCACATTAATAATCCTGATTTCATCTCCATACTTTTTAAACATATAATGAATATAATTGGAGCCGATAAATCCGGCGCCTCCTGTGACTAAATATGTTCTCATTCTTTTTCCTTTCTCTCATTCAAATTCCCACTGCCCACAAAAGCATCCCTGCAGTTGCAGCTATCAGTATCCCATATAACTGATGTTCATGTCAACATCACCGCTGATACCGGCCACTTTTCCTTTGGAAGAATACTGCCACATGTCATATCTGGTTCTGTTATAGCTGGGCGCTGCCGCATACTGGGCAAGCCATATTTTATATCCGGTCAGGCTTGGCGTGTTAATATGTGTGGTAAACCAAGTCTTATTTGCATAAATCCCTGCCTTATAGCCTGAATTTTGTATGGTCTGGCAGAAGGCATTGCAGACAGCGGTTCTGGTATCTACGCTGATACGGTCAGCCCGTCCATTATTGCCGTTTGTGGCTTCCACATCTAAAAATACCGGATATGTAAGATTGTACCCCTTAATAAGGCTAAGTACCATAGAGGCTTCTTCCACTGCCTCCACTTCATTCACTGCCTGGGTGAAAAAATAAACTCCCACCTTCAGTCCTGCACTGGAGGCTCCCTGAATATTCTTTCGGAACGCGGAATCCTCCACCAACGCTCCTGTAGCAGAACCTCTGTAACCGCATCGGATAATCACATAAGAAACACCGCTGTTTTTCACCGCATTCCAGTCAATATTTCCATTATACCGTGAAACGTCTATACCCATATGCCCGGATCCAGTGTTTAAAGAGCCATCACTGTTAAAATTATATTTTGCTCCCTGAATGACCTGCTCTCCTGTAACTTTGTTTCCATTTTTGTCAAAAAAGAATGTAGCTCCGTCAATCTCCTGCCATCCGGTATATTTGTACTCTCCTTTGGTCTGTGTAACCTTCCTGAAAAACTCTTTGATATTGCTGTTATAATAGTCAGCGTACTTTGCCTCCACATATTTTCCGTCAGCTGTTTTAATATAAAGCGCTTCTCCGCTGGTGGTCTTTAAAACACTCTTTGTATCTGTCCTTGCGCCTCCCGGCGTTGCCGTAGGTGATGCGCTGGGTGTTGCTGCTGGAGTGTTTGTAGGAGAAGCCGCCGCTGTAGGGGTTGCTGTAGCTTTATTTACAGCTGTTGCTGTGGGGGTTGCCGTGGCCCCTGGAGTTGCCGTAGGCGGCGCTGTAGCTTCCGGCGTTGCCGTAGGCGCTGCTGTTGGAAGGGCCGTAGGCTCCATAGTAGGTTCCGCCGTGGGTTCTGGCTCCTTAGTAGGAACTGCTGTAGGTTCCGGTTCTTTGGTGGGTTCTGGTTCCTTGGTAGGTTCCGGTTCCTTGGTGGGCTCTGCCGGCGCCTCCGGCTGGCTGTCACCTTCTCCCCCTTCGCCTTCTCCTTCTGTCGTTTTGCCGTTATCATTTCCCGGCTCGTCCACAGTCCTTAGAGCGGTATCCGGCGCCACAAGCAGACGGAAACCAGCATCTGCCTTCTGCTCCGGGTCTGCAATTTTACTTCTGTCTACTTTTTCATATTCTTCAACTGTAGACCCAGTTCCTTCTATCAGCGTTTTAGTAGACTCTACCCATTCCACCGTATCCTTGTTGGCAGATTCCACCACCGTTTCATTTACCTTGGTATCCTCCACTGCCACATTTACCTGTGATTCCTTCTTCACTTCATCTGCAATTTCCACCTTTTTATATTCAATAGTATCTTTTACGGTAATGGCCACTGTTTCAGAAGAAATATTATACTCGTCATCTGACCCAGGAGACGTAATTTTAATCTTATATTTACCAGGCTCCATATTAGTCTGATAAATAATGCCGTCTTTATCTTCATCCTTCATGGTGTAAGTTCCTCCTGAAGGCTTTTCAATCTCCACCTCAAAAGCTATGCTGGGTATCAGTTTTCCAGATTTCTTATTTACAAATTTAATCTTTAAATCCTTCTGGATGGAAGTAAGATTTAATCCTACCTCTGTCTTTCCTGATGTCTGGCCGCTTCCGTCTCCTTCCTGTCCGCCTTCTGACTCATCCCATTCATTTTCATCTTCCTCAATTTCCGCTGCCATAAGCTTTGCAGCCTGGGCATCTGCAACTGCAATAAGACCGCTCTCTCCAATTACGCTGATGTCCTCCACACCTACCCCAATCTCGGCAAAGGTTTCCAGCTGCATCTTATTGCTTCTTGCAATTAAATATATAGAGCCTGTTACTACCGCCAGAATTAATACAGCTGCACCTGTAAGCGTCACAATATGGTCTGACAGGGACATATTCGTAATTTTATCAATAATCTTACTTATTCCTTTATCTGCCACTTCTTCATCATATTCATCATCTGTTTCATATTCATATGACTCATACTCGTCATCTTCTGTTTCGTAATATTCATCTTCATAATCTTCTTCGTATTCATCCGATTCATACTCTTCTTCATCATAATCTTCTTCGTACTCATCCGATTCATACTCCTCTTCGTCTATGTCCATCTCGGATGTGTCCGCCTCAGATATATCTTCTTCTACCTCGTAGTCTTCATAGTCTTCGTAATCTTCCTCATATTCGTATTCTTCTTCATCCTCATAATCTTCTTCGTATTCATCCGATTCATACTCCTCTTCGTCTATGTCCATCTCGGATGTGTCCGCCTCGGATGTGTCCGCCTCGGATGTGTCTTCTTCTACCTCGTAGTCTTCCTCTTCTTCGTAATCTTCCTCATATTCGTATTCTTCTTCATCCTCATAATCTTCTTCGTATTCATCCGATTCATACTCCTCTTCGTCTATGTCCATCTCGGATGTGTCCGCCTCGGATGTGTCCGCCTCGGATGTGTCTTCTTCTACCTCGTAGTCTTCCTCTTCTTCGTAATCTTCCTCATATTCGTATTCTTCTTCATCCTCATAATCTTCTTCGTATTCATCCGATTCATACTCCTCTTCGTCTATGTCCGCCTCGGATGTGTCTTCTTCTACCTCATAGTCTTCCTCGTCTTCGTAATCTTCCTCATATTCGTATTCTTCTTCATCCGCATAGTCGTCTTCAATTTCATAATCCTCTTCGTCAAAGTCTATCCACTTCGCTTTTCCAGATTTCCTGCCCTGTTTTTTCCCTTTATTCCCCTTCTGTAGTTTCCGCAGTAATTTACTCATTTATGTAAACCCTCCTGTTTATTTCCCTGGAACATACTTTGAAGACAATTTTGCCAACTGAACAAAACAGCTCTCAAAATTGCGCTGACAATTCCACTGCTTTTACTGTCATCTGCACAAATCTTTCACAAATTTCTGGTTACATCTTTTGGTATTATAACATTTCTCTTCTACCAGCACAATTATTTTGTCTTTTTCCATCCATAAAAAATATATATCTTCAAATTACTGTCATTTAACATAATTATTTGCGGCTTTCTGTCGCTAAAGTACGGCAAATATTACCATATAAGTTATTGACTTTTTTCGCAAAAACTGTAAACTTAATTACAAGTTTACAATTATGCTTGTTTAGGAAAAGGGGAATTTTTATGATGTACATGCATTACTGCAAACGCTGTCACCGTATTTTTATGCTTAACGGGCATAAGATGATATGTCCCAAATGTACCAATCCTTTGACGGAACTGCAGATATCTTATCTGGACTACGTTGAAATGGATATGGCCGAGCGGGAAGAATTCAAAAACAATTGTGCCGATGACGCTCAATTGCTAAAAATGAAAACTACATATCGAATGTACAAGTACAGCAAATGGTATAAAGAGCTTCAGCTACAGAATGAAGATAATCTCCCGGTTACCACACTGCTGGCTTCCATGATTCACCGTAATACAAATGACTGCGATTTGCAACAAACACACTGAATTAACCGTTAAGCTCACAGGGCTGGGTATATCCCGGCCCTTTTGTGTGCCCTTTTATCTTTCTTACCTGTAATATACAAAAATTCCACCAAGAATAACTCCCATCCCAATAAGCTTTCTAACGGTAATTTTCTCACCAAAAAACACATAGCTTAAAAACATCACCACCACATATCCAAGAGACTCTATCACCGGGACATTGGAAAAATCCAGTCCTCTGTAGGCAAGAACTGTAATAAACATGGAGATAAACATCATACCATAGCCGCAAATTACATAAAGGTTCAAATATTCCTTTATGGGAGAATCATATGTTTTTTCCGCACTTTTCTTCAAAAGAATCTGTGCAAAGGATGCTATCACTACAGACAGAATAAGGATTAACAAATACCAATTCATGATTTTTCTTCCTCCCCGCCATTTAAAATAAAGATGCCTGCCGCAACCAGTAAAATACCTGCCGCCTTAAAAAAAGTAATCTGCTCGCGGAAAAGAAAAATCCCCCATACAAGCGCCCATAATAAAGTAACCGCCTTATTCGCATAAGCAACCGATAGTTCAAACTTTTTAATCACCTGCTGCCACAACAGCGCATAGACGCCCAGTACCAAAATATCCAGTCCGTAAAAAAGAAGAAATCCTATGCTAAACAGCTCTTTCCCTGAAGCAAATTTGGATACCACACTGGAAATGCTGTATATAAAAAACACTGCCTGCAGCATAAGAATGTCTTTCCATTCAATCTTTTTTTTCATGCCAATACCATATTCCTTTACATATATTTTGTTCATTGCCAGTGAAAACAATTATAGCAGACAACATCCGGCATGTCATTAATAAAATGGATTCAATTCAGCCCGATGGCTTTTCTGTGTCAAAACTTTGGAAATTTGTGATTGCCTTAGACAAGAATTGCAGATTTAGAAACTATGACGTAAGGCCGGCTCTCTAAAAACCAGACGCTTACGCCATCACATTAGAATTTGAAGCACATAGTAAAGGAGAAAGGGAACTGCCCGCTCTTTCCCTATTAGTCTCATTAAGCATCAACGCATATTTTTAAGAGTCTGCATCCTGTTTTGATGACTTTTTACTTTCATCAATAATCTTCTGCAGCTCCTTTGCCTCTTCCGGACTTACTTTACTGCCTGTCAAAGCCGCAATAATTCCTGCTATGTTAGCCTCATTTATCCCAAATACACTTTTCTGCAGACGTTTAAATTCGGCTGCAAGATACTCTTCCCGGTTAAAGCACGGGCGGTAAGCCCTTGCATACACACTTGCAACCAAAACATGATCAATTACCACCACGGCATTCTTAGCTGTCAAATGATTGATAGCCTGGGTGATTGAGGCAATACTAAGCTTCTTTTCATTTATTCTGCCTGAAATTTCCTGTATTGTCAGATTTGCCGCTGTTTCCCAGAGCGCCTTCATAATAATTACTTCTAAATCTGTTAAACGTGGTATATCTTTCATATTATCTCACTCCTTTGCTTTTTAATAATAATTAAAGTCATCATAAATGTCAATATAATTATCTTCCTGTTTCAGCGCTTCTTATAACCATTTACTTTTCATAGGCAATTCCATAAAATTCAAAATTTCACAGATTCAACATTATTAATTTTTTATGAATAAGTGGATTTTTCATCTAAATAATAGTAGAATAGCAGATAATTGGAAATATTTAATACAAAATCCCCTAAAGATAAACCAAAGGAGAAGCTTATGAGCCGCAATAAAAAGAAGGTACCCGGCAGGGATAATATCATCCTGAAAAATCCAGCCAGAAAATTTTCCAAAAGTAAGTTGGATGACCTTGATTTTGAAGATTTGGATTTAGAGGACGCAGTGGACATAGACAATTCGGAGCTTACCCCAGAGGATTCCGACCCAGAAGTTAAAAATGCTTCAGACCTGACTACAGACAGCTCCCAACTGGAAAATGACGATGATTTAGACTTTATCACAGATGATGAAGATTCCGAAATGGAAGAGAATTCCCATCTGACAGCAGAAAGCTCTGATTTGGAAAACGATGATACACCGGACATATATACAGATGAAGACGCACCGGATGCGCCATCACAAACCGCTGCAGGAAAGGAAGACAAAAACGCCTCCTCCTCCAAAAATCTCCGCCTGAATCTGCATCTTATTTTAATTGCCGCTATTTTCCTTATTGCGGTCACTGCCGTATACAGGCTTTACCGCTGGAATAAAGGCACGCCTATAGACGAAACAGATATGGAAGAGGTTGACCCTTCCCAGTTTGATGTGGAAACCTTAGATATGATAATTCCCATGGATGCCTCTTTATTAGAAGGCAGGGAAGATGATGGTGAAACCACCATTTTATGTCTGGGAAACAATCCATTTTCCGATGACCGGACTGAAACTGGACTGGCGTCCCAGATTGCCCAAAAGACAAACGCAACTGTTTACGATTGTTCTTTTCCGGACTCCTCCGCCGCCTGCCGGTACCCCACCTACAACCCGGAGTTTACCAGGGACCATTTTAATTTATATTATGTGGTAGAGTCCTTCCGCAATCAGGAGTTTCTGCCTATTACCACAATTGCCAGCCAACAGCTGAACCCCAAGTTTCTGGAATCAGCGGAATTGATGTCCACAATAGATATGGACAAAGTGGACATTCTTATCATTATGTATGACAGTACCGATTACAATATCGGCACTCCCTCAGACAACCCGGACAACCCTTATGATGTTACAGCCTTTACCGGCGGCCTTCGGACATCTATACAAAATATTAAAGATACATGGCCTCACATCCGCATTTTTGTAATGTCCCATACCTACGCCCAACATCTGGACGACGATGGTAATCTGCACAACGGCACCATTACTGACCTTGGAAACGGCACCTTAAACCACTATCTGGTAAAAGAATCAGAGGCGATTATGGACTGCGGCGTCTCCTTTGTTGACAACTACTATGGAACCATCAATGAAGACAACTATCAGGATTATCTGATAGACTACATGCACTATAACAATGAAGGGCGTGAAAAACTGGCGGACCGCATCGCTGATATTATTAATAACCAGATGGCCACTGTTAATTCAGCGGCTCCCAAAGACTAAACAGACTTTTATTTACTCAGAGCGTGTTTGATACACGCTCTGTTTTTTATTTGAGAGGCAGACTGTTCGCGTCAAAAAGCGCCTACTTGCGTGCCAGCAGTCCCTCAAAATCAAATCCTGCAACGATTTCCCTCATATGGTCTAAATATTCATCTATCCCCTTCCCCCCATCGCCTTCCTTTGCCACCAGACAGACGCCATCTGCAAAGCACTCTGTCATAAACCGGTTATAACGCGGATGGTAATGACTGTAATCGGCATAATTGTTCAGGTCACAGACTATCTCCTCTCTGTCCGGGAAAAAGTAAACCTCCACATTTTCATATGCGTTGAGCCGCTTTGCAATATACCGGTATTCTTCTATGGTTGCCTCCAGATGATTTTCCTTCTGCACATCATTCCAGAACAAAATGCTGTAGGGTGGGAAAAAAACTACAAATTCTGTTTCAGGATTATCTTCTATATAAGGACAGATATTGACTGCTAAATTCCTCTCCACCGCCTCAAGATAAGCGTTGGGAAGCGTTTCTTCCTTCACTTGCTTAGGTGAGATATAATTATGCAAAACCCATGTCTCGCTGTAATATTCCTCTGTCCACCAGCTTGCATACACGTTAGATAAATCTGTAGGGTCCGGGTCAGCCAAAGGACGCAGAATATAATTCAGCAAGACATCTTTGTTCAGCACATAGGCAATATCGTTCAGATAATTATCGTCATAAAGATACTCCGGCAAAGGATACTTGGTCTCATGCACTCCTCCCGTATAGGTTATCACATCCACTCCCAAAAAAACCTTTTTTATCCTTTTTCCATCTCTGTTATTGCTGCTTTTAAAAATAATCTCCATAATATTGGCAATATCCTTAGGGAAAGCGCCGCTGTAACTAAGCTTTATGGTGTTTAAGTCCATTAGCTCCCCAAACCATTTTGTCTGGAAATTCACTGTCATGGAGGAGCCTAAAATTACGCTGTCATAATCCATATGTGCTGCCATTCCCGGATTTTGGGACAGCTGGTTATCCACCAGATAGGGAAATCCTGGCAGCGGCTTGTGATAATGGAAAAACGGGTCCACATATACCACCAGCGCCATTGCCGCCCCACACGCTGCCCCTGTCACCAGCAGAAATCCCACAATGGTTCTTTTAAAAGGGTTCCTGCCTTTATTCACCTTTTTATTATGTTTATCTTTTCTATTCATAATCTCCGCTTTTCTATCCTAAAATCTATAACAGGCTACACAAACCACACCAAATCCTTATTCTCCGGCAGGAAAAAACACAAGTGCAGCTTTCAAAAATTCACATACAGGAAAGAGCCAACGTCCGAAAGAGACAATATGCTCCATACAAACAAAGCAGCCATAAACAAAGTATGAATCCAGCCTGGTTTCACTTTTTTGACATACGTCACGGCATTTGTCCCAAAAAACACCAGTAAAAGTAATGACGAAAGAATAAGCGTCATAAGAATATAATGGGCATATTGCCATCCATCCATCCCAAGCACCTTAATCACATACCAAAATTCATCCAGATTAAAGCATCCGGCCAGATTCCGGTTTATTCTCCCAAAAGAAAAACTGCCAATGATTTTTATCAGAGAAAATCCCTCCTTCACAGAAGGCGCCCTGAAAAAAATCCATGCAATGTTCACATACAGAAACGTAAGAAGCACACAAATTCCATGCACCGCCCGATTCCACATTTTGTCCCGTCCATTCTTTGCTTTTCCCTTCTGCCGGTCCTTAAAGGCCCTTGTTATCACATAAAGAATACCGTGCATCATTCCCCAGACAATAAACTGCCAGCCTGCCCCATGCCACAGGCCGCTTAAGAAAAATACGGCCAGACAGTTAAGGTAAGTCCTTCCTATACCCTTCCTGTTTCCTCCCAAAGGTATATACAAATATTGTGTAAAAAAACGGGTCAGCGTTATATGCCAGCCTTTCCAGAATTCCAGAATATTGGCAGCCTTATAAGGTGAACGAAAATTTATGGGAAGGTCAAATCCCAGCATTCCCGCTATTCCCATGGCCATATCGCAATACCCGCTGAAATCAAAATAAAGCTGCAGGGTATAAGAAACCATAACAATCAGCCCATCCCCGGAATTTAGTGTGGACAAGCCGGCATAACCAAAATCCACCGCCCCTCCCAAAGTGTCGGCTATCAGAACCTTTTTAAACATTCCCAGCACAAACAAATACAAATTCCTGTAAATTCTCTCCCAGCAGACTGCCTGTCCCTCTTTTTCAAACTGCCCCATCATATCCCCTGGCAGGGCAATAGGCCCCTGCATAATTTTAGGAAAAAATCCCACATACAGGCCATAGGAAAGCAGCTTTACTTCTTTGATACTCTCCCTGTAGCATTCCATCAGAAAGGCAATCTGAGTAAAGGTGAAAAAACTAATCCCCAGCGGAGCCGGATAGGCGCCTCCAAAATATTTAAAACAGACAAGCATAGCCAGATTCAAAAACAGCCCTGCCATCAGAACTGTATTTTTATGGCAGGTTCTTTCCATCTGCCTGCCAAGCCCATAATTTACTGCCATACTGCCTATAAGCGCCGGAAGGTCCCCCGGACGGGACCACCCATAAAAAAGAAGGGATGCGGCAAGCAAAAACGCTTTCCCAAGGCTCCCTCTGCCTTCTCCTTTCCCCAGACGCCTTCCCGCCCCCAGGCAGAAAAAATACCCCGCCATTGTCAGCGGAAAAAACAAAAAAACAAATTCATAAGAATTAAACAGCATTATTCTTCATCCTCGTAATAGCTCTGCCACTGCTTTACCACCTCTGCCGTCACTGGGTCCTCATAAATCCTGTAACCGTCAATCTCCTCCAAAAGAGTAAGGCCGCTCTCTGCCGGGTCTTTATCCGTTTTCTTTCCCTGGCCCATCACAATATACTGGCAATACTCCGCTCTGGTAGCCGCAAGAAGCTCTTCCATATTAACTACCTCTGGTTTTTCCATAGCCTCATAAACCGCATTATAATACCCCCAACGCTCCACCAGCATTTCCCTGCCATAGGGCATATTAATTGCAGCATTATATTGTCTGACAAAATGAATCAGCTCCGGGGGCATAACTGCCGATACTCTGTTATCCGGGTTTTCCGGCCCAATCCGGTCACAGATTTTAATCACCGTTTCCGGGATATGGCACAAATTCTCCGCCCTGGATATATACTCACTTTTATATACGTACTTTCCGCACAAAACAATCAATATGCCGCATATTGCCATTCCAATTCTCTGATGCCTGGCAAAAAAGCGGCATCCCCCATAACAGGTAATCACTCCCATGGGAATGGTCCATAAAATCCTGTAATATGTCTCTCCGTCCAGCCCTGCCGCCACAAAAACCTTCCTGCTTAGCGGAAAAAGAAACAGCGCAACAACAATAACAGGCGCATAGACAAGCAGAATCCGCACCTTTTTATCCTTCTCTGTTTTCAACAAAAAAGCCCATGAAACCAGTGTAAGCAATAGCAAAAACTTAAGTCCTGTATATAATTTGAAAATTACAAAGCTTTCCATAAATATGCCGAACATCGCTTAATACCCCTTTCCATATACTGCGCAAGCACAAACTGCCTGTTTTCCTATGGCGCCAATATCCCATGGGTCAATGCCAGATAAAGCATTATATAAGCGCCGCCCGGCACACAGCTTCCCCCTGCCTTTAATAATATTATAGGCTTCTTTTCCCTTATGGCAAACAGCATACCAAATCCCATAGTCATCAGACAGCTAAGCAGTATTGCAAGAGAACTGCTTGCTCCTCCTGCAAAATTAAGACACGCAAGTAAAAGCCAAAGCCTTTGCCGGCCGGAAGTCTCTTTCCCTGCCGCCCCGCCCCTTCCTTTCGCCTTCTTTTTTCTTTCCCCTTCATCAAACAGGCATAAAAACAGCCAAATCACTGCCGGTATCACAAAATTACCTGCAAACGACTTTCCCTGCCAGGTTCTGGTCAGAAAAAAGGTTTCTGTTGTGTAGAGAGAAATGTTCCCAAACATCTGCCATAGCGCCATCAGTGTCATAAACATGGGAAGCTGTCTCTTTTTACCATGGAACAATACACGCCCCGTCTGGTAATACAAAATATAGGTAAGCGGAATTAAAATCAGAGGAACCACGCTATGACTTACAATTGTGGCATGAACGCCGCTCATTCTGCCGATATAGGCCTCCCACACCGGAAACAGGGCAAGTCCATGTCTGACGTCCAGAGGCGCGCTTCTTCCCGTATAAGGATTAATCCGGTACAAAGTATCCACCTGTTGGGCAATCAGGGCCTGTACGCCGTAATAAGCGTCATCCCCGTCAAAAGAGGCTCTGGTAAAAGCCATATAAAGCTGAAAGGAAACAAGTGCAATAAAGAAAAGCCAGAAGATTCTTCCTTCCCAGGGCATCTCTCCTGCCACGCCGCTTCTTATCCATCTTATCCTCTGTCCTCTTTTTCCCCTCCGGTACGTTACCAGCACGCCCCCAAGGGCTGGCAGGGAAATTAACAGGGTAAACCATATGGTAAAGGTGGTAAAACCATTATAAACGCACAAAAGCGTCACCGGAATTCCTACCAGCTCCAGCAAGGTAAAGAGAAGAATATATCCCCCCACAAGGGCCACTCCCGGCGTGCGCAGCCGTTTTTCCAGCAGAGGCAACAGCCCAAGCCCCATACAAAAAGGAACAATAAGAAGCCATACAATCAGACTAACTACCTTTAATATAATCATTGATTCCTCCCAGATTTCCATTATCACTTATTTTCCATTTTACACTAATTTTTCCATAAGCACCAGATAAATCATTTTGTATTGCCTTTAATTTAACAATGATTTATAATTTTCTAAAATTATCTTATAAATCAGAGATTACCCAAAACGTGTATGAAAGGCCAATACTTTATGAAAAAAATCTTTAGTCAGAATTTAAACGCAAAAATACAAAAGTGGATTACTCCAAAAACATTATCCATCTTTTTAACAGTAATTTATCTTTTAAGCCTCATTCCAATTCTCTGGATTGGGTGGTTTAATTATCCCAGCGCAGACGATTACACCATCGGCAGCAACTGCAGATGGGCATGGGTATCCAGCCATAACTTTTTCAACGCTCTCTGGGCGGGAATTGAAAGAAGCGTGGAAGACTATCTCCACTGGATGGGTTACTTTACTTCCAACTTTCTGATGGCCATGTCTCCGGGCAGCTTCGGAGAACGTTTCTATATACTTACTGTATGGATTATGCTTCTCATGCTTAGCTTATCCACCATATACCTGCTCAAAACAATTTTCACTAAAGTTTTCATGGCTGATAAACACACCAGCCGCTGTGTATATATGCTTGTTCTTCTTATCACCGTCCAGTGTATGGTTGGACGTGTGGAAGCATTTTTTTGGTACAGCGGCGCAGTAAATTATATGTTTGTACACGGCATGTCCCTGTTTTTCTATGGACTCTTAATTTCTGCAGTTTATGATGGCGGAAAAAAACGGGCCATAAAGCTTGCAGCAGCATCTTTTCTGGGATTTTTTACAGGCGGGGGCAATCAGATGACCGCATTAAATGTATGTATCGTTTTGACCGTTACAGTTATTTTCCTTACCTATAATCGGAAATGGAAAAAATACAAAGGGTTTGCAGTCCCTATGGGAATGTTTTTTCTGGGCTTTGTCTTAAATGTAGCATCCCCAGGCAATCTGGTCCGGGCAGAGGGCGCCAGTGGAATGAATCCAGTAAAGGCTGTACTCGTCTCCTTCTATTATTGTCTGGATTACTGCATCAGTAAGTGGAGCGGCTGGCCGGTTATTCTGTTAGTCATCATACTGGTTCCCTTATTCTGGCATATGACAGAAAAAACACAGTTTCAGTTTCCCTGTCCATTAGTGGTTGTGCTTTTTGGATACTGCGTTGTCTCGGCAATGATTACACCGCCTGTTTTTGCGCTTGGAAATATAGGCGCCGCACGGCTTCAGGCGCTTACATTTACCATGTACTTGCTTGCGCTTACCCTTTGCACCGGATATGTGACCGGATGGGCAAGAAAAAGGCTTTCGCCATTGCAGCAGTTAGACAGGCAGCCAAAAAACCTGTCTTTTACAGCCAGCGAAATCTGGTGCCTGCTTGGATGTCTGTTTTTTCTTGGAGCCGCATCGCTTATCACAGTTATACCAGAGCCTCACTGCTTTACAGCTTCCTCCGCCATAACAGACCTAATAAACGGCGATGCGAAAGCATATGGAGACGCTTTAAGGGCAAGAGCCAAACTATATAACAGCGGCGAAAAAAATGTGACCGTTGAGCCGCTGCCATGTTATCCGCAGCTTTTATACTTTTCGGACATTAAGGAAGACGCTTCCGACTGGGAAAACCTGGGAGTATGCAAGTTTTACGGATTGGATTCCGTTACTAAACTGCCGTAGCGTTCCATTACCCAGACTTGATTTCCTCTATGGACGCTGCCCCTTTAACCGGCATCTTCCATGTTGACGGGACTTTTATTAAATGCTATGATTAGAAAGTTAGATTTGACAAGATAATAAGATTATATTCAAAAGCGCTTCCTGACTTTACAGATATGGAGGAAAAAAATGTCAGTTAAATATCATAATTTTGGCGGAAAGCTTGGATGGAATCTCCAAAAGAAATTTCCAAAGTTATCTTCCGAAAGTTATTTAAAGCTTCAGTTTTTAACCAGAAACAAATTACAGAAAAAATATATTGACCATTTTTATAAAGGCCAAATGCCGCCCATGCCCCTGGTGGTAAATCTGGAAACCATCAACCGCTGCAATAGCTCCTGTTCCTTTTGCACTGCCAACAAAAATGCAGAAAAACGTCCTTACAAAAAAATGGATGAGACATTGTTTTACAGTATCATTGACCAGCTTCGTGACTGGGGATACAAAGGGCACCTGACTTTATATGGAAACAATGAGCCCCTTTTAGATACCCGTCTGGTGGAATTCCACAAATACTGCCGAAAGCAGCTTCCTGACTGTTTTATCTTTCTTTCCACCAACGGACTGATTCTGACTGTAGATAAAGTAAAGGAAATTATCCCTTATGTAAACCAGCTGATTATCAACAACTACTGCCGGGATATGAAGCTTCACGATAATGTGCGGGAAATCTACGAATACGCCAAATCCCACCCGGAAGAATTTAAAGATGTGGAGCTGCTGATACAGATGCGCTATATGGACGCAGTTCTTACCAACCGGGCCGGCAGTGCGCCAAATAAGAAAAATAACCAGAAAATTATCCGGGAAACCTGCCTGATGCCTTACACAGATATGTTTATTTTCCCGGATGGCCGGATGGGTATCTGCTGCTGCGACAACTTTGAAACCACTAACCTTGCCGATTTGAATGTAACCCCGTTAAAAGAGGCCTGGAACAGCGCCAAATACCAAAAACTCCGGCAGGCAATCCGCACCAGCCGGGGAGACTATGACTTCTGTAAATACTGTGATTTTATCGACGCAGGACTGCGCATGGATATGGTGGATGATACATTAAAAAACAGAAATGTCCGGCATGGCGCCAGACAATCCTTGTTCCGCAAATCAAAAAATTAACAGGTTTTATATTCTTAATAAATTTAACTGCCAGGTCAATTACTGTTTAGCTCCACTCACCTGGCAGTTTTCTTTCTGACTTTTGATGCAATACTCCCCTCACTTTATTCCCTTTTAGTCTACCTGCGCCTCATTTTCCCTGGCTTCTTCATGGTATTCCTTTTCTGTATTTACACTCCAGATATTGGATTTATCTTTTCTGCCGGATAAAATATTTCCAACAGCCTCAAAGGAAGTGCACATGGAATGGTCAATATTATTATATCTGTGCTGCCCGTTTCTGCCTACGCAGTACAGATTATCAATAGAGCTTAAATATGCCACAAGGGTATCCATTTCATCATAAGTGTCAAAATAAGCCGGATATGCCTTTTTCACCTTTTCCATATGAGTGTCAAGCGCCACGTCCGGGCGGTCAATCAGACCCAGCTTTATCATTTCGGCTATGCCGACTTTGGAAAATTCCTCTTCTGTCATCTGCCAGAACTTATCCCCTTCACTTACAAAGTATTCAAGTCCAAGCCATACCGTGTGCTCCAGGTCATTAATCATATATGGGGACCAGTTATTGTAAATCTGGAATCTTCCCAGCTTCACATTCCGGTCCTGCACATATACCCAGCAGTCCGGCACAATATTGCCCACGGTTTTCATATTTGTCTTGTTCTTTAAATTAATTTTGGGAACAAGCACTCCCAAAGTCATATAATCCCGGTAAGGCAGTCCGGCGGCAATCCGGGCGGCATCCGCCGGCACATCATTCATACCGCCCACCAAATCTTTAACCGGCATGGAAGAGATAATATAATCCCCCTCCATCACATATTCCTTTCCTTCTTTCTCGTAGGTAAGGGATGTGATTACATTGCTGCTGTTTTTATGGATTTTGGTTACTCTTGCGTTTTTGATTATCTTTCCCCCAAGCTCCTCCACATGGGAAGCAGTAACCTCCCAAAGCTGTCCGGGACCAAGCTTGGGATATTTAAATTCTTCTATAAGCGATGTTTCCACTTTCCGGTTTTTCTTGTTTAATTTTTTTTCTATTATGTCCTTAAGGATTGCCATAATGGACAATCCCTTAGAGCGCTGCGCCCCCCAGGAAGGGTCAATTTCCCTTGGGTGGCGGCCCCACAGGTTTTCCGTATAGTATTCAAAAAACATGGAATACAGCTTTCGGCCAAAACGGTTAATGTAAAAGTTTTCCAGACTGTCTTCCGGTCTTTTATGGACAAGCGATGCCAGATAACTAAATCCCACCTTCATTGTTGTTATAAAGCCAAAATTTTTTAATGTCTCCATTTTCAGTGAAACAGGATAGTCATAAAATTTATCATTAAAATAAATCCGTGACACCCGCCGTCTTGTGAGCATCGCACGGTCTTCCTTCTCCGGATTGGGTCCTCCCTCTTTAACAGGCACCTTGCGGTTTAAAAGGATATCATCATACGCAGGCGCTCCCTGCATGGGAAGCATCTTGTCCCACCATTCATTTACTTCCGGTATTTTAGAAAAAAAACGATGGCCGCCCATGTCCATGCGGTTTCCCTTATACTCAACGGTTTTGGAAATTCCACCAAAGCTGCTGCTTTCTTCAAATACAGTAACTTCAATGTCCTTAGATTTCGTCAATAACTCGTAAGCAGCTGTAAGGCCTGCAGGACCTGCGCCTATCACAAGAGCTCTCTTCATGCTGTTTATCTGCCTTTCTCGTAACTTTTCTTTCTTTGTTTCTGTTAAAGCCTTCCACAAATCTTTCACATATCATTTATATTGTACATTATCAGAAAAAACATAACAAGTACTATTCATTAATTGTTTCCCAACTCGTGAAAGGTAACGTATATTCCTTTATCTGCGCACCCATTTGCCGAATAACGTCCTTTTATATTTAAGCAATTCGGCCTTAGCCTCCTGATTGTCCTGGGCTTTCTTCAAATATTCCACGCCCTTTTTAATATCCTCCGGCACGCCATAGCCCTGTCCGTAAATTACGCCCAGCATATAAAAGACCTCTCTGTTGACCCAGTCTACCTGCTCCAAAAACTCTCTCGCCTTTACATAATCCTGCTGGGTGCCCCAGCCTCTGAAATAGCACTTGCCCAGATAGCAGACACCAAACTTCGTATTGTGCTCATATCCATATTTAAGGAGCTGGAAGGCCTTGGCATAATCCTTCTCCACACCTTTTCCCTCATAGTAAAGAGCTCCCAGATGGTTGGCACAGCCAATCCTCTTCCCAGTGTCCTTTTTCTGGGTCAGTCCCTTTTCATAGCATTGCGCCGCATAAGAAGGGTCTTTTTCTGTTCCTCTGCCTTCCTCATAAGCGTATCCAATACAAAACCAGCATTCCAGCTGACCTCCCTGGGCTGCCTGTTTATACCAGTAAAGCGCCTCATCATACCGCTTTTCGTTCTCCAGCTCCTCCGCATAAATCCACTGATGGACAGGATATCCCATTTCTGCCCCCGTCTTATATAGGTCCTTTGCCTTCTCCGGACGCGGCATAATAATATCCTCATCCCCCTGCTCATAAAAGCGGTTTAAATTATTCGCTGCAAGGTACATGCCACCCCTAAATGCCTTCCAGAACCAGTCCTCACATTTAGAAATATTTTCCCGGAGATATTCTTTATATTCTCTTTCATTGGAAAAAGAGTCTCTCCCCTTTTCCTGAATCCGCAGAAAGTCCCACCAAAAGTAAGAATTTGCCACTGTATACTGACAAAAAGCATCTCCCATTTCCGCCTTTGCTTCCACACTCTCAAACGCTTCCCAGAGGCTGCCAAAAGGCATTTTTTTCTGCAAAGAGGGAGTAAGCTCCCCTGAGCGAAGGGCAACCATTACACCTATTGCGCTGCCTTGTTCCACCGACTTATGTAACAGCTCTGTGGCTTTGTCATCATCCTCCGGAAAGTTATGCCCTCCCCAGACATACTGGCTCCCACAGTAGCACCGGGCTAAAATACAGGACGCGTCCCCGTCCCCTGCCGCTGAAGCCTGTTCTAAAAGCGCCAGCCCTTCTGCGCCTTTTCCTGCCCTCAAATCATAATAAATTACCGCAAGCGCACTCTCAACTGCATCACTAAAAACTTTTCCCATTTCTGTAATTTCCCTTTCATTAACTATTTCTTTTTATATTCTTTTCTGCCTGCCTTGTATAATCCTTCCACTCTTTCCAGTCGGGATGAAAGGCTCCCTTCGCAAACTCTGTAAGCCAGACTGCCGCCTGTTTGTGGGTGCACTGATTCTTAAAGTAACGGAGCTTATCAGAATCCGCTCTGGTTACTGACACCTTGCAGCGTCCGTCTGTCTTATCGCCGCCCTGAATACGCATCCACAAATAGCCTCCTGGCAAAGTCAGGTCAATCAGCTGATAGGTTCCATCTTCCAGACCTTCTGCAGCTACTTCCACATCTTCCACGGTAAACCTCTCATGGCTTTGAAACACACCCTGGGTCGTCATAAGTCCCAGGTGAGGCGGTATAATCTCCTGTTTCTTTTGCTGCTCCCCTTTTTCAAAAAACTTTACATCCTCCCATTTTTCCAAATCAGGAAGCGCTCCTTGCAGCCAGGCCCTGAGAATCTCCTCCGCACTGCGGATGTTTGTCCAAATTGCCTTACCCTGACAAAGCGTCCTTCCATCCTTTACAGATGTCATCTTAAGAAGAAGATTTGCCTCTCCAAAGTCCTCCATCTCCGAAGCGGCAGGCTCGTCTATTTCCTCATAAAAAGCGGCAAAGCATTCCATTTCCATATAACGGACATCGCCCCGTATGACGGGGCATCCCGGTGTTAAAAGCAAAGTTCCCTCCCCCTGCTTTAAACAGTCCATCAGCGCCTGATGCACCAAATCTGGCGTCACTCTTGAAGTTACATCGCCGTCCGGAAAGGTAAGAACCATGTTCTGGTCTGTAGCCATACCGCCGCTTCCAGCGCCAAACGCTGCCATTTCCCTCTCTCCCTGCCTCACCCTGTATTCCCGGAGCATATCTGCCCACTCCATATCAGACTTCTGACACCAGCTTGCACATTCTCTGTATGGCCTGCACAAAGCGTCCGGCGCCCGCAGGGAAATGCAGTCCAAAAGAGGCTGCAGCTCCCTGGGATTGCGGAGCGTGTAAATATGGCGCTGCTTCCGGTCATCCAGTATGTGAAGTTCCACAATCCGTGAGGTGTTTGTCCTCTCCCCGGATGTATGGGTCCGGATTTCATCCCTTCCAAAAAACAGCCTGATACGCGGGATATAATTGGCCTCATCGCCAAGCACCCACTCCTTTCCCACTGCTACCTTGTCAAACCACTGTCCATTTGCCACAATGTCCTTATCCACCATGGCAAATAGCTCCCCCACTTCCGGGGCAGAGTCAGGATAAGGCAGCTGGGACCGGATGGAACGGGCAAGTGTGCTTTTCTGGGGCCAAAAGGCATCCCGGACAGCCGTATAAGCTGTGCCGATTCCAGAAGCTGTCAGAAGGATAACGCACAGCCAGCCCGCTGCCAGCTTTATATACTCCATATAACTCCAGTCTGATTTATCCGCCACAAGCTCCATGCAGCCATAGATGCCTGCCAGCCCTCCCATCAGCAGAAATAGCAGCGCCAGCCATAATGACAGCAGTTTTTTTTGGGTTATTTTCAGGCAGTAGCTCCCCCTTACTGCTCTCGGATTTTGCCCACTCAAGTCTCTTTCCTCCCTGCCATTCCAATGTTTATGTCATTTTTCTTTTTTATTTTCTGCACCATATTCAGTTGTCAAATTTCAAGCGTTCCATCAGTTTATCGGACAAAAGCATTTTGTATGCCTCATCTGTCTGCACCTTAGCCCTGTTCTTCATCAATCCACCAAATGGCCTCCCATACCTCCTGGCCATTGTTCTTCTGTTTTGCGCCGGGCGTGCTTCTTCCGCTGCGTATATAGCCGGTAAGAATCTCCCGCAGCTTTGCGGCTGTCTTTGGATGCTCTGCTATGACATTTTGGGTTTCCCCAATATCCGACTCCAGATCGTATAGCTGGAAATGGGCAGAGCCCTCCGGCTCCTTGCCGGGTTCAGGATACGACCAGCCGCCAGAGCCCGGACACATCTCCAGTTTCCATTTTCCCTTTCGAATAGACAGAGAACCGTCTATACTCTGATGTACAATATCATGGCGCACTTCCACTATTTCCTCCGTCCAAAGAGGAAGGTTGCTCACGCTGTCCTCCCCTTCGTTGTCTTTCAGCGTGATGTGCAGGCAGTCCGCTATGGTCGCCAGGAAATCTGCTAAGCATACTACTGCACCGGATATGCTGCCGCCTCTGATTTTCTCCGGCCATTGTACGATATATGGAATCCTGTGGCCGCCCTCATAGATATCCGCCTTAGCGCCTCTGAAATGATAGCTGGGGTTATGCCCCTTTCTCTTCAGCTCCTGGAAATCCACAATAGGGCTGCAGCCGTTATCGGAAGCATATGCTAAGATAGTATTTTCCAGCAACCCTGTCTCTTCCAGTTTTCTGCTGATTCTCCCTACCACATCGTCACAGTGCAGAACAAAGTCCCCATATTCGTTTGTCCCGGATTTCCCCTGAAACCGTTCGGCCGGCAAAATGGGCGTATGAGGGGCAGGCATAGAAAAATAGATAAAGAATGCCTCTTCCCGGTATTCCTCTATCTTTTCTAATACCTTATCACATAGCTCATCCAGCACATTTTCATGGATGAAGTCGGGGGCAGTAGGCCCTTCCCGCCAGAATTTTTTACCGGCGCCTTTCGTCACTTGATTTGGCAGGGCGGTAAATCGATTGTTTTCAATGTAAATATAAGGCGGCATGTCCAGAGAGCCGCTGATGCCATAGTAATAGTCAAAACCATGCTCTATGGGAGAACCTTTAATCTCCCCTGCATAATCAACCCCATCACAGGCAGCGAAGCCTGCCTTCTCACAGAAGCGCTCCGTCCTGGCAAAGTCCATCCCCAGATGCCATTTTCCCACCATGCAGGTATGGTATCCCCTGGATTTAAGCATGGTAGCCACCGTAGTGCGCCCTTGCTCAAGAATCGGAGCGGAATATCCCCCGATTACCTCCGACTTGAGAACCGAACGCCAGTTGTACCTTCCTGTAAGAAAGCCGTACCGGGAAGGCGTACATACCGCCGCAGTAGCATGGGCATCTGTAAAACGCATCCCCCTTTCGCACATACGATCCAGATTCGGTGTGGTAAAGGGACATTTTTCATTATAAGCAGAGATATCGCCGTATCCCATATCATCGGCCAAAATAAAGATAATGTTTGGTTTTCCGTTCACTCGGTCCATTGTCCTTCCTCCTGTATCATTTCTATTTATTGTATCACAACCACAGAAAGATGACAATTACAACACCATCTCCATATTACTGTTCACAGGAATTAAAAGGTCACTTCCCCGTCATGGGATACCAAAGACACGCTCTCCACCCCTTCTATTGTTTCAAGAGCCTGCATCATCTCATATTCCTTCATGGCGCGCAGCTCAATAACCAGATTCAAACGCCCGGAAGCAATATTTCTGGATTTTACTTTGTAATATTTACAGTACTCTCCCACCTTTTCCGTAAAAACCGGCTCCCGCTGGGATTTCTCAAGATTTGCCACCAAAATCATAGGCGCCCGTCCCATGGGCAGGCTGTCTAAACAGGCTACCAGTACCGTAAGCACAACCGAAAGCGCTAACGCAATTTCCGCCATATGCGCGCCGCAGCAAATCCCCACCGCAATGGACCAGAACAAAAAGCATAAATCCATAGGCTCCTTGACCGCTGTCCGGAACCGCA
>CAMUHA010000025.1 GCA_947088515.1 uncultured bacterium | reverse complement strand
TGGAGACGGGTATGGGCGGAAGGCTGGATGCAACGAACTGCATCCGCAAGCCAGTGGTCTGTGTAATTACGGAAATTGGATTAGACCATATGCAGTATCTTGGGGATACCATTGAAAAAATAGCAGCGGAAAAGGCCGGGATTATTAAGCCGAAAGTGCCGGTGGTTTTTGTTGATAAACGGGAAGAAAGCGCCAGAGTTTTGACGGAATATGCAAAAAAAATGGAAAGTCCGGCGATTATCATCAAAAAAGATGATATTTTGAATGTGAATATAGGCAATAAAAGCATTGATTTTTCTTTTCATTGTGGTTATTATAATTATGTTAGTCTTTCACTGGATACAACTGCCCTTTATCAGACGGAAAACGCATCTTTGGCCCTGGCGGCGGCAGGTGCGCTTCATGATGAGAGAATTTCGCCTGAAGTTATACGGCAGGGGCTTTGGCAGGCCCATTGGCCAGGCAGGATGGAAGAGGCTTTGCCGGGGATTTATCTGGATGGAGCCCATAATGAAGATGGAATAGAAGCTTTGCTTGATACAGTCAGGAGAGATGACTGCAGTGGAAAGAGATGGATATTGTTTGGTGTTGTGGAAGATAAGCGTTATGATGTAATGATACAGAAAATTGCAGATTCGGCGCTTTTTGCGGGAGCGGCAGTGACAACCCTGGAATCAGACAGGAGCGCTTCCATAGGCAGATTAAAAACAGTTTGGAGGCAGTATAAAGAAGTTTCTTCCGTTTTTTTTGATAATGTACAGGAAGCATATCTGCATTTGCTAAAGCACAGAAAAAAGGGGGATATTATATATATTGCCGGGTCGCTATATTTAATAGGACAGATAAAGTTCCTGATGAGGAGAATGCAGAATGATTGATTTTGAAGAGGAATTAAAGAAGTTCCGTCCCAGCCTTGAGGTGGAGGACGCGGAAGAAGCCATAACCAGCCAGAATCTGACGGACATGGCGGATATACTGATAAAGATGGCAGAGAAAACGAAAACAGACAAAGAAGAAGAGTAAGGAGAAACGGCATGGTTTGTTATAATTGTGGATGCCGTTTGTCAGAATATGATTTTTGTACGGGATGCGGTGTGGACGTAACTCTTTATAAAAAGATTATGTTTATCTCCAACCGTTTTTATAATGATGGGCTGGAAAAAGCCTCTGTGAGAGATTTATCCGGGGCCATTGTCAGCTTACGGCAAAGTATAAAATTTAATAAAAATAATGTAGATGCAAGAAATCTTTTGGGGCTTGTTTATTTTGAGATGGGTGAAGTGGTAACAGCGCTTGAAGAATGGGTAATCAGCAAAAATTTACGCCCCAAGAAAAATATTGCAGATGATTACATTGATTTGATACAGGCCAATCAGTCACGCCTGGACGCAATCAATCAGACAATTAAAAAGTACAATCAGGCATTGCTTTACTGTAATCAGGACAGTTCCGACTTGGCTATTATACAGTTAAAGAAGGTACTTTCTTATAACCCTAAGTTTGTGCGTGCACACCAGCTTCTTGCCCTTCTTTATATTAACACGGAAGAATGGGATAAGGCACAAAAGGAGCTTTATAAGTGCAGCCAGATAGATATTAATAATACAACTACACTGCGGTATCAAAGAGAAGTGGAGAGCATGCTCTCACCAGAGGCGGCAGTAAAAAATACTACCAGAAAAAAAACTTCCCGTGGGGATAATGTGGTGCGTTACCGGAGCGGGAATGAGACGATTATCCAGCCAGTCAATGTAAGGGAATCAAAAGGGGTTTCCTCATTGCTTAATTTAGGAATTGGGGTGATTATCGGACTTGCGATTGCCTGCTTTTTGATATTACCGGGACTGATTCAAAATGCAAAGGCAGGTATTGCGGATAGTTTAAGGGAAGTAAGCGAGCAATCTGACGCCAAATCAGCTACGATTGACGAGCAGGAGAAGGAAATACAAAGGCTTACCAAGGAAAATGGAGAACTTTCGGAGCAGGTGGCATCGTATCAGGGTACAGATGGCACTATCAGAGTGACGGATGGTCTTATGATGGCTGTGGATACCTATTTAAAGAATCCCGGTAACATTGAGGCAATTGCGGCCTGTCTGGAATCGCTGGACGGAGAAGAGTCTGAGGAAGACGGACAGTACAAAACAGAGGCATACACCAGCTTATACAACAGCCTTCTTGCACAGGTGAGCGGTAAACTGGCGGATTACTATTATGATATTGGACACACAAGCTACCGGGCGGAGGAGTATGAAGCAGCGTTGCCCAACCTGCAAAAAGCTTATCAGTACGATCAGAAAAATGGCGATGCACTGTTTTATCTGGGGAACTGCTACCGGGCAACAGGCGAAATTGATAAGGCAAAAGAGGTTTATGCAAAAGTAATTGATGATTTCCCAGGCACGGTTAAGGCAAACCGGTCAGAAACATATCTGGCTGAAATTAATAATGCGGAACAGTAAAATCAGGATGGTAATTTGAATTTATATGAAATACAAAAGAGGACAAGCTTTAAGTTTGTTCTCTTTTTTTCAGGAGGGAAACGCATGGAAGAAAATTTTAGAGTGATAGAGAATTACCTGATGGTCAAAATGCCGGAAGAGGTGGACCATCACCAGTCAGCTTATATAAGCAGAAAGGCGGATGAGTATATTATGAAGGATGGGGTGGGGAATATTGTCTTTGATTTTGAAGACACCCGCTTTATGGACAGTTCAGGCATTGGCATAATCATAGGAAGATATAAAAAAATATCCTATTTTGGCGGAAAAGTGTTTGCTGTAAATGCAGATATGAGGATTAAGAGAACCCTGATGATCTGCGGGCTACATAAAGTTATAGAAATCATGGAATAGAGATGGAAGAACAATTACGAAACTAATTACGAAGCGAATATCCTGGAGGAAAAGAAAATGGAAACAGACCAGAAGGCTGGAAGCAGGAAAAAGAGTGAGATGATTCTGCGAAATGAAATGGAGGTCGTATTTGACGCCATTTCTGTAAATGAGGCATTTGCAAGGATTGTGGTGGCAGCCTTTGTGACGCCTTTAAATCCCACAATAGAAGAGATATCGGATATCAAGACTGCGGTTTCAGAGGCAGTGACCAATGCCATTATTCATGGCTATGATGCGCAGCTTAGACAGGAAACCCAATTGGATGGCGTGCCCCAGGTATATCTGCGCTGTCTGATTGAAGAGGATGTGCTGCATGTGGAGATTAAGGACAAGGGAAGGGGAATTGAAGACATTGAACAGGCAATGGAACCTCTTTTTACTACAAAACCAGAGTTGGACAGGTCCGGCATGGGGTTTGCTTTTATGGAAGCTTTTATGGATGACCTGGAGGTGGAATCAGCTCCAGGCTGCGGCACTACGGTGCTTATGAAGAAAAAGCTGGGAACTACCTCATGGATTAGGCAAGAGGAATAACATATGATGGAAAATGCAGTACTTATCGAAAGGGCACAGGCAGGAGAAAAGGAAGCAAGAGAAGTACTGATAGAGCAAAATCTGGGACTGGTCCGTCACATAGTCAAGCGTTTTTGGGGAAGGGGTTATGAGGCAGAGGACTTGTTTCAAATTGGAGTGATTGGTCTGATAAAGTCAATAGATAAATTTGATACAAGTTACGAAGTGAAATTTTCCACTTATGCAGTGCCTCTTATCACAGGAGAAATTAAGCGTTTTATACGGGATGACGGTATAGTGAAGGTTTCCAGGACGTTAAAGGAAAACGGGATAAAAGTAAAATGTGCAAAGGAAAGACTTGGCAGTAAATTAAACAGGGAGCCTTCTGTTGAAGAGGTGGCATCAGAGGCCGGGCTTACGGTTGAAGAGATGATGCTTGCAATGGAAGCCTGTGTTCAGGTGGAATCTATTTATAAGTCTGTTTACCAAAATGACGGGAATGAGATATTTATGGTGGACCAGCTTGCAGACGAAAAACAAAATGAGCAGGAAACGCTTTTAAATCATCTGGTGGTACAGCAGCTTATGGAAAACCTTCCGGAAAGAGAGCAGATGCTGATAAGGCTCCGGTACTTTCAGGGAAAAACACAGACAGAGGTAGCCCAGGTTCTGGGGACCAGTCAGGTGCAGGTAAGCCGGATGGAAAAGAAAATTTTACTGGACATGCGGCAGAAAATGACAGGGACTTAAGAGAGAGGATCTTATATGATTGACATTGGTTTTTTTGTATAGTAAAATTTTGCAGGTAACAGCCGGATGGATGTCAGAAAAGTCTGTAAGCAGCCATGGACAGTTGCTGCAGGGAGTTGTAGAGGTACGTATGAAGAAAAACAAAACTGTTATTGCATTTGTATTAAGTGTGTCTGTTTTGTTCCAGTCACTTATTGGGGTGCAGGCATCAGAAAAGGGTGTGGAGTCATCCAGTGGGAGTGAAGATACAAAAGTTCTGGAAAGTGAAACAGGACAGGAAGAAGAGGACGGGCCACAGGAAGAAAACGATAATGTGGATGCTGATAGTGATGTGGACGAAGAAAACCTGGAGATAGAGGCCTGCCTGGAAGAGGCAAAAGAGGAGCTTCGTTCCATTACATCAAAGGAAACCGTAATGGCCCTTGTCTATTTGTGTGATGATTATAAGGTGAGAAAAACCCCCAGTCTAAATAGTGAAACTGTGGTCAGCGCAGCATCAGGCGCCACTGTAATGATAAAGGGAGTGGGACTGGATGAAGATTACAATATCTGGTATCAGGCAGATTTAGAGATAAACGGCGCTTCTTATTCCGGTTATATAGAAAGAGGGTATCTGGCGTATTCCAATGAGCGTTTTCTGGAATGGGAAGACAACTACTTCCCACAGAACACAATGTTTGCGGCGCAGCCTGACGGGTACCCGGATATTGAACTGTTTCCAGCTTCTTATCAGGACCGGCTGCGGCGTTTAAAGCAGACACACCCAAACTGGATTTTTGTTAAGCAGGATACAAAGCTGGAGTGGGAGAGTGTTGTTAAAAATGAGGACTATAAGGACAGAAACTTAATAAGTGAAAGTATGGGAGCGGCCTATAAAGGAGATAAGCACAGTCCGGGATGGTATTTTGCAACCAACGCAGCGGTCCAGTATTATCTGGACCCAAGAAATTTCCTGGATGAAACCAGAATTTTTCAGTTTGAGCAGCTTACATACAATCCTTCCTATCATTCAAAGACGGCGGTACAAAATATATTAAAGACTACCTTCATGAAAGGAGATTTGCCGGGAGCAGGGATGACTTATGCGGATGCTTTTTACCAGATAGGAGTCTCTCTAAAAGTCAGTCCTTTTCATTTAGCATGCCGGGTTTATCAGGAACAGGGAAAAGGAACTTCGCCGCTTATTTCCGGCAACTATACAGAGACAAAAGGGTATGAGGGATATTATAATTATTTTAATATAGGCGCTTTTGGAACCACTACAAAACAGGTAATTGAAACCGGACTTGCAAGAGCAGTCAAAGAAGGGTGGAACACCCGCTATAAGGCGTTAAATGGGGGTTCCATGATACTTGCCAAAAATTATATTTTAAGAGGACAGGACACCCTTTATCTTCAAAAGTTTGATGTGGATGCCAGTGATGGTTCCCTGTATACCCACCAGTATATGCAAAATATTATGGCGCCATACAGCGAGTCACAGATGGTAAAGAAGGCATATGCAGGAACGGGCGCTTTGGAGAATCCTTTTGTATTTAAAATTCCGGTATACCGTAATATGCCGGCAACAGCCTGTCCCCAACCTACAACAACGGCTACGCCTACAGCAAGCGCAACGCCTACGGCCACGCCCACAGCAAGCGCAACGCCTGCGGCCACGCCCACAGCAAGCGTAACGCCTACGGCCAGGCCCACAGCAAGTGATGCGCCTACGGCCACACCCACGGCAAGTGATGCGCCTAAGGCCACGCCTACAGCAAGCGCCACGCCTACAGCAAGTGATGCGCCTAAGGCCACGCCTACAGCAAGTGATGCGCCTACAGCCACGCCCACAGTAAGCGCGACACCTAAGGCCACGCCTACAGCAAGTGATATACCTACGGCCGCGCCTACAGTAAGCGCCGGGCCTACAGCCAGCATCACACCAACGGCTATGCCAACAACCAGCGCCGCATCAAAGGCCACGCCAACGACAAAGCCAACACTTTTGCCAACGGCTGTACCAACAGCCAGCGCTGCACCAACAACTGTTACACCAACCAAGAAGCCTGCGGCAACGGCGAAACCTACAGAGGCGGGAGTCCCTACAGCAACACCTATATTAGCGGCCAGTCCTTCAAAGACGCCTGATACGGGAATTATTACAATGCCTACATGGGAGCCAGTGCCGGGAGTTGACCCAACGCCAGAGAAAAAACCAACAACGCCAGTCAGTCCTTTACCTACAAACAAGCCGGCAACAGAAACCAGCCCGCTGCCTACAAACCAGCCGGTATCTGCAATCAGTCCGTCACCAACCGCAGCCCACCTGCCATCAGCTAGTCCCTCAAAAACGCCAGCTGGGGTGATAACAGCGCCCAAATGGGAGCCTGTTCCCACCACAAAGGCAGAGGCGGAGGCAACAAAGAAACCAGAGGCACAGGTTATACAGCCCCAAGGGTCTGCGCCAGAAGGAAATCAAAAGCCGGAAGAAAATTCTGCGTCATCTGTAACAGAAGGAACTGCAAGTTTAAATGAAGGACAAAAGCAAGAAAGCGTACAGAAAACAGAAGCCCCTGTTGTTTTGGCTTCACCGGCTTCCGGAAGCGGAGAGGGCAATACAAATACACCAGGGAGCTTAAATATAACAGAGAATACAAACTCAGCAGGCGTTACAGTGGCAGCAGCCACCCCAAGGCCGATAACAGAGGCGGAAGAAAATGCCCCCCTTATGCTGGATATGAAAGAGGCAAATATGATTTATGCCCAAACTTTAGAGCAGATTAAGGAGCAGGGAAAAGAAGTTATTCTCATAATGAGTGACAAGGTAAGCTGGACGATAGATGGCAGTAAAATAGAAGAGAATGCTCTTACGGATATCGACCTGACAGTAAAGCTTGGAAGCAGCAAAATACCAGAAGATAAGCTGGCAATACTGACAGCAGGAGAAAATTATGTTGAGATGTCGCTATTGCATGAAGGAGCATTTGGTTTTACGGCGGCTTTGTCCATAGAACTGGAAAACTCACAAGCAGGACAGTATGCGAACCTGTTTTATTATAATGAGGAAAATGGGGATTTTGAATTTATGTGCGCCGCACTGATAAGTAATATGAGAAGGGCAGTATTTGAATTTAAGCACGCCTCCGATTATGTGATTATTATCAGTAATGACACAAAAGAAAATCTTCTTATGGAAAAGGCCGATGAAATGGAAATGGCGAAAGTACAGCAGATGGAAGAGGAAGCGCAGGCAAAGGAAGAACTTCCCGCAAAAGAACCGGGCCGGGCTGCAGGGTTTATTGTAGTGATTCTTCTTGCAAGCGCAGTCATTGGAATGGGTGTGTATCTGATTTTTAAGAAAAAAGGTGATAAGTAACCGGATGGATATGAGGGAGGAAGGACACTTCCAAACTTGTGGCCGACAGGGGTATAAAAATGATGGAAAGAGTTTTGTTGTTTAATTTTAAAGACGAATTACAGCTTAAAGCAGTGCGGGCAGCGCTTTCCCTTTTGCAGATTCCGGACAGGCTGGTGCCTGTGGAAGGATATGGAATGCCGCTTGGAGCGCTGGCGGCAGGGGAGAGCCTGCCTTCCGTATTAAGCAGTCAAAAATGGGAGCTTGGAGGACAAATGATGGTATTTGCCGGATTGCGGGAGGATAAGCTGGAGGGTCTTCTTGCCATGCTCCGCTCCAATCCGGCATGTGGAAAAATTCCCTATAAAGCGGTATTGACACAGGTAAACCAGAACTGGGATGCGTTTACATTGTTTAATGAGCTGCAAAGGGAACATGCGGCAATGCACGCAGGAATATAACTTGAGGCGTATTTTTGCCGGGGAATTTATAAATTCCCCGGCAAGATAATGTTCTGCCATGAAAAATCCGATTGAATTACCCTGCCAGTACCATGTATAATAGTATTGACACACAGATGGATGCCGTGGGCATTTAATGGTAAACGTTTGCGAAAGGAAGGGTAAGGAATGGATACATCTAATTGTGTATCAGATATGGCGGATAGTGTAAAAACAGATAGTAAGCTGGCAAAATTAAAGGTCATTATTTGTGATGTGGATGGAACACTGACAGATGGGGGCGTGTATTATGATGAGCATGGAAATGAGCTGAAAAAATTCAATACACGGGATGCCGCCGGTTTTTTTTGTGCAAAAATGGCTGGAATTGAGGTAATAGTCCTGACAGGAAGGGAGTGCTATGCAACTACCAGAAGAATGAAGGAACTGCATGTTTCCCACGTGGAACAGCATATAGCAGATAAAGCTGCCTGGCTGGAAGCATATATGGAGAAGAACGGTTATCAAAAGGAAAATGTGGCTTATATTGGGGATGACTTAAACGATTTAAAACCGATGTGGCTGACAGGTTATATCGGGTGTCCGGCGGATGCTGTGCCTGAGGTTTTGGATGCGGCAGATTATGTTGCGGCATATAAAGGCGGAGAAGGTGCAGTCAGAGATTTTGTGTCCCATATCCTGAAGGAAAGGGGACAGTGGGAAAGCGCCTGCCATAAGGCGTATCATTTGGGGACATAAAAGCTGTCTGAAAATGGCAGAGGGAAAGGAGACTATTTCTTGAAAACAGTAATAATGGCAGGTGGAAAAGGTACAAGGATATCTTCTGTGGCTTCGGATATTCCCAAGCCAATGATAAAGATTGCAGATAAACCAGTACTGGAGCATGAAATAGAATGCTTGCGGGACCAGGGATTTACAGATATTATTATAACTGTAAGTCATCTTGGAGAGGTTATCACAGACTATTTTGGAGATGGAAGCGGTATATCTCCGGCAACGGGCAGACCTTTTGGCGTTCATATTGAATATTTTGTTGAAAAACAGCCGCTTGGCAACGCAGGCGCTTTGTTTAAAATAAAGGACAGGCTGACAGAAGATTTTTTTCTTTTGATTGGAGATTCTTTATTTGATATTAATTTTAACCGATTTGCAAAGTTTCATCAATCCCATGGGAAAATGGCAACGCTCTTTACCCATCCCAATTCCCATCCCTATGACAGCAGTCTCATTGTTGCTGATAGGGAGGGCAATGTCAAAGAATGGCTATTAAGAGAGGATAAACGCCCCAGATGGTACCAAAACCGGGTGAATGCCGGGCTTCATATCCTTAGCCCCAGGGTACTGGACCTTTGCGGTATTGCAGCGGATAAAGTCGGAACAGTGGGGGAAGATGGCAGAATCATCACAGTGGACCTTGACCGTCAGATTTTAGGGCCTTTAGCAGGCAGCGGCAGGCTAATCTGTTATGACAGCCCGGAGTATGTCAGGGACATGGGAACGCCTAAGAGGTATGCGTCTGTATGCAAGGATTACGAGGCGGGACGTGTAAGGGAGAGAAATCTGCATAATATGCAAAAGGCAATCTTTCTGGACAGAGACGGGGTGATTAACAAACATATTGGATTTCTTTCCAATATTGACGATTTTGAGCTTTTGCCAGGGGTGGCAGCGGCTGTACGGGAAATGAATGCTTCCGGTTTTCTGGTGATAGTGGTCACTAACCAGCCTGTGATTGCAAGAGGTGAGGTTACGGTTCAGGAATTGGAGCAGATACACAATAAGATGGAGACGCTTCTAGGTGAGGAGGGGGCATATGTGGATGCAATATATTATTGCCCGCATCACCCGGACAGGGGATATGAAGGGGAAATCCCGGAACTGAAAATTGATTGTGACTGCCGGAAACCAAAGCCAGGTATGTTATTAAGGGCAGCAAAGGAGTATAATATTGATTTATCCCGCTCGTGGATGGTAGGTGACAGCGAAAAAGATATTATGGCAGGTGCAGCGGCAGGATGCCATACAGCCTTTGTAAGCGCTGATATGGACAGAGGAGGTCCGGCAGAGATACAACCGGATGTGACAGTAAGCGCACTGGCTGATTTTGCGCAAAGGCTGGTCATGGAACCATTAATTTGATACAATTAGAGATAAACACAGTGAAGTATTAAGTTGGAAATCAGCATCAACCCAAAAGATGCCCGGAGCATTTACGAACGCATGCGGCAAACGTAAATGACTCTGCGGATAAAAAGGCATCGGGTGGGGAGATGCGGTACTGGAATAGGAGGAAGTACGATGGCAAAACTCATTATAACAGTTGAAGGCGGAAAAATTACCCAGACGCTGAATTTTTTGGACAGAAATGTAAAAGATAACAGGTATGTCTATGGGAATGGCCATGAATCAGGTATTGTGGAGAATCCGGCGGAAGTATATGAGGACATTCCTGATAACTACCGGATTACAGAAAATTATGAAGAAATACTTGACGCTGTGAATTTAGGGAGAGTTCAGCTTACCAACAGTATGCGTCAATTGAATGAACTGGAAAAAGAAATGGATGCTTATGTAATTCCATCACCGGAAAGAGAAAAGGAACATGTGATTACCCTCAATAGTAATGATTTGAAAGCGCTTGCGAAGATACAGAATTTTTCTCAGCTTAAATCAGATAAAGAGATAGAAGAGGCAGTAAAGAAGCTTATACATGGCTGCAAGTAGAAAGCACAGCAGGTGTTGCCAGTCTGGTCTGTTAAATGCGGGAATAAAACACGAAGCGGCAACGCCCCCAAAAGACCGTCACCGCAAACCCCTTTTACAAGTATAGTATATACGGACAATAATATAACTGTAAAGCGTCAGTTATCGCACAAATAGTCAGAGAATATGCAGGTAATATACATTATGGGCTTTTATGACATTAAATCACGATTAATTAGATGAAAATTGTAAATGGATAACATTTTTGATTGTATAAATGATATGGAGGTATATCTTTAATCTGACAGGAGGTATTTTGGTGGCAGGAAAATATTATGCAGTAAAGGCAGGAAAAAAAACAGGAATTTTCAGAACCTGGGAAGAGTGCCAGGCAAGCGTGAACGGATATTCAGGCGCCATTTATAAAAGCTTTAAAACACAGGAAGAGGCAGCTTCCTATCTGGACCTTAAATCAGGTTCATCCAAAAAGAATTTTTTGGAAAAAGATGTTTTGAACGACCAGGATTGTGTTAAAATATATGTAGATGGCAGCTATAACAAGATTACCAGAGAGTTTTCGTATGGCATGGTTGTGCTTAAGGAAGGTGAAGAGGAGCGGTTTAACCATAAGTTCAGTGATAAGGAGCTCTCTTCCATGCGGAATGTGGCAGGAGAAATTAAAGGCGCTGAAGCGGCTATGCAATATGCTCTTGACCATAAGCTTCCGGCCATTGCGATTTACCATGACTATGAAGGAATTGCCAGATGGTGTCTGGGAGAGTGGAAAACAAACAAGGAAGGCACCAGGGCGTACAAGGCTTTTTATGACAGGGTCTGCGGCCAGGTGGATATCCGGTTTGTAAAAGTGACGGGGCATTCCAACGATAAATACAATGACATGGCAGATGAACTGGCAAAAGAGGCATTGGGGATAAAATAAGACAGGTTATCTGGCAGTACATAATCTGATTGGGGGAGGAAAAACATTGGCAGGCTTTATATTAAAAGAAAATTATCCGGCAGCGGCGGCTTTGGGGCTGCTTCTTGCATTTGCGGGGACATGCTATTTTACCCATAAATTCTGTAATCTGCTGCCGAAGGATGCAGGCAGGGAATTTGCCCATGATGGCAAGCTTTCAGCGGGGAAGCCCAGAGGCGCAGGTATCATTTTTATACTGGTGTTTGTTGCGGCGTCCCTTCTTTTTGCGCCGGTTAGTCTTGAAATTGTGATTTATCTGATACTGGTAACGGCAGAAATGTTTACCGGGTTTATGGATGATGCGTCAGAGCATCCCTGGGGGGCATTAAAAAAAGGGCTGCTTGATTTGGTAATCGCAGTGATTGTGGCGGTTACTTATCTGCATTTTAATTCCAACATTGTAAGAATTGCCATAATGGGAACAGACATTACAATTCCTCCGGTTTTGTTTGGAATTCTGACGGTAATACTTGTGTGGGTATCTATCAATGTGACCAACTGCTCTGATGGTGTGGACGGGCTTTCGGGTACACTTGCAATTATTACGCTGGCCTCTTTTTATGTGATTGACAGTATTTTGGGACACCAGGATAATTTTTCTTTTCTGATTTTAATGTTTATTATCTGTCTGCTGGGATATTTGTGGTACAATGCAGCGCCCAGCCGTCTGCTTATGGGGGATGCCGGAAGCCGCGCCATGGGGATTTTTATCAGCATTGTGGCCTTAAAAAGCGGAAGTCCTTTTTTGTACATTCCGGTGGCAGTTGTATTTATTCTGGATGGGGGATTAGGGCTTTTGAAGCTGTCGCTTATCCGGGCGTTTAAAATCCATATTTTAAAAAATGTCAGAACACCGCTGCATGACCATGTGCGGAAAGTAATGGGGTGGTCTAATACTCAAACGGACACTCGGTTTGCCATTATACAGATTGTGGTTTCGGTGGCGGTGGTTTGTATGCTGCTACTATAAATAGTTTTACTTTTTCAGGGAGGAAGACCTATGATGGAACGTCGTGATAAAATCAATTATTATTTGGATCTTGCAGAGACAGTGTCTATGAGGAGCACTTGTCTAAGACGAAAATATGGTGCGGTGATTGTAAAGAATGATGAAGTGATATCCACAGGTTATGTGGGGGCGCCAAGGGGACGGAAGAACTGTACAGATACGGAAAAATGTATCCGGCAGGAGCTTCAGGTTCCAAGGGGGGAACGGTATGAGCTGTGCCGGAGCGTCCATGCGGAAATGAATGCGATTATCAGCGCTTCCAGGGATAAAATGATTGGAAGCGATATGTATCTGGCAGGAGTAGACGCGCAGACAGGGAAATATATTCCAAATTCCAATAGTTGTGCTATGTGTAAGCGTGTAATGATTAATGCCGGGATTGAAAAGGTTTATATAAGGGATGACAGGGATATGTACCGTATGATTAACGTCAGGGAATGGGTTGACAATGACGAGTCACTGGATGGCGCCAGGGGATACTAACCGCAGTTATACTTGTTTTGGCAGAAGGAAGAACCTGAAGCATTACAGAGTTTATGACAAGGCATCTGTATGCTTCGGGCAACAAAAAAGGGGCAGTTGGAGACGGCACAATATGAGCAAATTATACGAAAAAGCAAGACCCCTTGCAGATAAGGTTATGGTTTACGCGCGGGATATGATTCTGGTGAATATGCGTTTTCTGGATGTGGCAGTGTCCGCGCTTTTCTCTAAACCACAAGAAGGGCTTGCAGGATTTGCCTGTGATGGAACCTTAATGTATTATGACCCGGTTTTTCTCCTGAAAAAATACAGGGAGGAACCGGCTTTTGCGGTACGTATGTATCTGCATATATTGTTTCATATGATTTTTTTCCACAGATTCCGTTTTGACAGGGTGGACAGAGAGTGCTGGAGTCTTGCATCGGATATTGCAGCAGAGGCAGCCGTGCTTGAATTAAAAATGCCCGGAACTGCGCTTTTGCGGGATGATGAGGCCGGACGGAAGCTTCACATAATAAAGGAAGACGCAGGTGCGCTTACAGCGGAAAGGATATATAGGTATCTTAAAAATTCCGGGATAAGTGAAAAAGAAAAGAAAGAGCTTTCAAGGCTTTTTTTTATGGATTCCCACCGTTTTTGGGAACCTTCAGAAGAGCTTGTAATTACTGCCGGGCAGTGGAAAAAGTTAAGTGAGAGGGTACAGGCAGATTTAAAGTCTTTTTCCGCTGGAAAAACCAATTCAGAGAGCATGGAAAAAAGTCTTTTGGAGGCCGCAAAGGACAGGTATCCTTATGGGAATTTATTAAAAAAATTTATGGTGTCCAATGAGGATATGCAGGTAAATGATGATGAGTTTGACTATATTTACTACACCTACGGGCTTTCCAGATATGGAAATATGCCGTTGGTGGAGCCGCTGGAATATAAAGACAGCAGAAAAATAAAAGAGTTTGTGATAGCCATTGACACATCCGCCTCCTGCCGGGGAGCGCTGGTAAAGTCATTTTTGCAGAGAACCTATGGAATACTTAGTGAGGAAGATAATTTTTTCCGCAAAATGAATGTGCATATTATACAGTGTGACCACAAAGTGCAGAAGGATACCAAAATCACCTGCAAAGAGGATTTGGATTATTTCCTTGGGCATGAAAAGCTGACAGGTTTTGGGGCAACAGATTTCAGACCTGTGTTTTCTTATGTGGATGAGCTGGTTGAAAAGGGTGAATTTGAAAATTTAAAAGGACTTTTGTACTTTACGGACGGTTATGGGGTGTATCCGAAAAGGATGCCTTCCTATGACGTTATGTTTGTATTTCCGGATAACGGTGACGAAGGACCTCAAGTGCCGCCCTGGGCGGTCAGGGTACTGCTGGATTTTGAAGAAATGGAATAACCAGGAGTTGTCATGACAGACTTTTATGACAACCCTTTAGCAGGGGGAGATTATGAATATTAAGCAGGCAAAGGATTATATTGAAAATACGGTGAGGCTGTATCTGAAAAGGGATGAATTTGGGGAATACCGGATTCCGGTGGTGCGTCAGCGTCCCGTTTTTTTGCTGGGGGTGCCGGGAATTGGCAAAACAGCTATTATGGAACAGATTGCCCAGGAGCTTCACATTGCACTGGTTTCCTATTCTATGACCCATCACACCAGACAGTCGGCGCTTGGGCTCCCTTTTATCTCCCACCGGGAGTATAATGGGATGAAGTATGATGTATCGGAATATACCATGAGTGAGATTATTGCTTCAATTTATGAAGTGATGGAAAAAAGCGGTATTTTGGAGGGCATTCTTTTTCTGGATGAGATTAATTGTGTGTCAGAGACGCTTGCGCCTTCTATGCTGCAGTTTTTACAATATAAAGTTTTTGGCAGGCATAAGGCGCCAGATGGATGGGTCATTGTGACCGCAGGAAATCCGCCGGAATACAATAAGTCCGTGCGGGAGTTTGATGTGGTGACTATGGACAGACTGAAGGTGCTTTGCGTGGAGGCTGACTATAAGGCGTGGAAGGAATATGCCCAGCAAAAGGGGATTCATGTTGCAATTTTGAGCTTTCTTGAACTGAAGAAGGAGTATTTTTATAGAATAGAGACTACAGTGGACGGCAGAAGTTATGTGACGGCCAGAGGCTGGGAAGATTTGTCGGAAATATTGTCTCTTTATGAGGAAGAGGGAATGCAGGCAGATGAGACGCTTGTGGAGCAGTATATCCGCAATGAACGGGTGGTAAAAGAATTTACGGCTTATTATGATTTGTTTAATAAGTATAAAAAGGAATATCAGATAGAGGAAATACTGGAAGGAGAGATGCAGGCACAGACCATAGAGCGGGCAAGGGTGGCGGCTTTTGATGAAAGGCTCTCTCTTCTTGGGATGCTGATGGACAAGATACAAAGCGAAATACGGGAAGATATGGAAACCAGCGACTACCTGGTTGCGCTCTTAAAGAAGTTAAAAGCAGTAAAAGCGGTTCTGGACAAGGGGGCATTAAGTGACGGAGCAGGGCAGGTTTCCCTTACACAGATGCTGGAAAATCAGATACAGGGACAAAAAAAGCAGATGGAGTCCGCACAGATGGCAGGCAGTTTTTCGGAAGGAGAAAAAAGAAAGGGCAGGCGGATTCTTAAGTTTCTGGAAGAGTCTAAAAAGCAGATTCTTCTGGAAGGGGGACTGGAGGGAAAAGAGGCTTTTGCTCTTTTAAAGACATTTTTTGACAGACAGGCGTTATCTCTAAAAACCGAAACTGACAGAACAGGAAGACGCCTTGAAAATCTTTTTGCTTTTGTGGAGGAGGCTTTTGCTAAGGGCAATGAAATGTTGATTCTGGTAACGGAACTTACGGTAAACAACAACAGTGCCCGTTTTATCGGACAGTTTGGCTGTGAGGCTTATGAGAGGCATAATAAAGAACTGATGCTTTCCGAGCGGAGCAATGGCCTGCTGGAAGAAGTTTCCGCATTGGATTTGGATGGGGAACTGTAGCATTTTGCGGGGAGGATTATATGGGACTGGAAAAAGATTGGGAGATTGCAGGCGGGAAGCTATTGTACAATGTGGATAAGGGAGAGATTACTTTATTGTCCTGCAAAACATATAACAGCAGGGTACAAATTCCACGAGAAATAGAAAACCTTCCGGTCACGAAACTGGGGAAGAAGGCATTTTTAAGCTGCAAGTCTGTAAAAGAACTTTATCTGCCTGATACTTTGAGGGAAATTGGAGACTGGGCGTTTGCTTATTGCAGCATGCTGGAAAGCATCTGGTTTCCCAAAGAAAATCTATCTCTGGGCAGGGGAATTTTTAAAGAATGCGAACGGCTTTCCGGCATATATCTTCCGGATAAGGACAGTAAGAGGCAAAAGCAGGTAGGAAAGCTTTTGGGTGTGGTGCCGATAAAGCTGGAGGCAGATTATCTTTTTACGCTTAAGGAGGCAGGGGAGGAGCAATGGCTTAAGCGGTTTGATGAAAAGCTCTGGGAGTTCCTTACGCGCCCGGATGAGGAAGGCTATACCAAAATGGTTTACTGTGGGGAAGAAGATATTGTGGCAAATATGGACCTTTATCTGGCAAAACGACAAAGAGAAAAGGCAGGGCTTTGCTTTTTACGGCTGATAAATGATATGGGACTTTCCAGTGAATTTGGAAAAGCGCTTTCAGCTTATCTGCGCACCCACACCAGAGGCTGTGCTTCCGAGGCTGCCTGGGAGGTAGTCTTTGAGGAACATGGAAATGAACCGGAGTATTATGAAGCCTTTACTAAAGCCGGATGCCTGACAGAGGAAAACTATGATGGAATTTTAGCACAGATGGGCAGCCAGTACCCGGAAATGAAAGGATACCTGATGCGTTACCGGTCACAAAATATGGACAGCTCTGATTTTTTTGACATTCTGTCTCTGGATTAATACAGCTATTGTGTGCCTGAAAGCTATTTTTTGTTTCGGAGCTGGTTAGGAGTCATGCCGTAGGTTTCTTTAAATGTGCGGATAAAAACCTTATAGTTGGTAATGCCGTTTTGCGCCATCAAGTCTGTAATGCTGTAACAGGTTCCGTTTAGGTCCTGATAAAAATGTATCATGCGTACCGCGTTTAAGTATTCCAAAAAAGTCTGTCCTGTGTGTTTTTTAAAAAGACGGCAGAAATATTCCGGGCTGACATTTAAGAGACGGGCAGCATCATTTAATGTAACATTATTTTTATAATTATTCTTTACATACTGGATAACCTCATTCATCCGTTCCAGATTGTGGTTATCCTTTTCTCTTGCCTCCCGGCTTATCCGGTGGGAATAGTTACGATACAAAATGTAAAGAAATTCATAAACCAGAGAAGAAAAATGAAGCAGATAGCCATCCTCTTTTTCTTTATAAGTTTTAGCCAGCTCAAAGAGATAATCACAGAGCTGCTTTTGGGTGGCGCTCATAGTGATGGAGGGAAAGTATTCCTGAAATTGCAGCAGAGATACATTGTTGATTACTCTGGAAAGGTAATCATAGGGAATCTGCAAAAGCAGATAATCAACATCCCCCCAGATTTTGGTGGAATGTATTTCTCTTGGGTTTACCACCAGCAAGTCGTTTTTTTTGAGAGTAAATTTCTGGTCGTTAATATAGGCAGTCATATATCTCTTTTGGATAAAAATAATTTCCAAATGCCCATGCCAGTGGGGCGGGGAGTAATGGTTGCTGTCGCTAATCAGTACAAAGTAAAGCTGAAGCCTTGTGTCATCATTAATAATTTCGTGTGCATAATTGTTCATATTTATTCCTATATACAGCCATAATAAAACGGCTCCCTTTTATCGGGCGGGATTAAAATCAGGCAGTAAATCTATATAAATTATAATAAATCTGTATATAAAATGTCAATATCATCCCATTTATTGAATAAAAAAGATATAGGCAGGCGCCTGCTTTTTCTTTAGAATAATCATAATGAAGCAGAAAAAACAGCGAAAGCGGAACTTTAATTAAGGAGGCAAAAAATGATTTTAAACTGGGAAGAATATGAAGTGTGCGCCAGGCATGCTGTGGCGGAAGGCCAGGTGCTTCTGCGCAATGAAAGGAATGTACTGCCCTTCGTAAAAGGAGCAAAAATAGCAGTTTTTGGGCGGATACAGTCCCATTATTATAAGAGCGGCACAGGGTCTGGGGGGATGGTTAATGTAGACAAGGTAACAGGGATTTTGGATGCTTTGATGGAAGAGGAAGACATCACAGTGAACCAGAATCTTTTGAAGGTTTACCAGGAATGGGAAAAAGAGCATCCTTTTAATGAAGGCATTGGCTGGGGAAATGAGCCATGGTCACAGGAGGAAATGTTTCTTTCTGACAAAGTGGTGCAGCAGGCGGCGCAGGAATCAGAATATGGGCTGGTGGTGATTGGCAGAACGGCAGGGGAGGACCAGGACAATTTAAATCATCCCGGTTCTTATTTGCTCACAGAAGCAGAGGAAGATATGCTCACAAAGGTGCGGAAGGCATTTGACAAGATGGTAGTGGCGCTTAATGTGGGCAATATTATGGACATGAGTTTTGTGGATAAATATCAGCCGGAGGGTGTGCTTTATGCGTGGCAGGGAGGTCAGATGGGAGGCTTTGGGACTGTGGATGTGCTTACCGGGCGGGTAAATCCTTCCGGTAAACTGTCAGATACAATTGCTTACAGGCTGGAAGATTATCCTTCACACAACAACTTTGGAAATTTGGATAAGGATGTCTATGAAGAGGATATTTACGTAGGATACCGGTATTTTGAAACTGGCGCCAAAGACAAAGTGCGGTATCCTTTTGGGTTTGGCCTTTCTTACACAGAGTTTGAAATACAGACACAGGCTTTTGAAGTGGAGAATAAAACAGTAAAGATTAAGGTACAGGTAAAAAATGCTGGGAGATGTCCGGGAAAAGAGGTGGTGCAGATTTATGTAAGCGCTCCCCAAGGAGCGCTGGGAAAAGCGGATAAGGCACTGGCAGCTTTTGCAAAAACAGGAGAACTTGCGCCGGAGAAAGAAGAGATTCTTTCATTTAATATTCCTTTTGAGGCATTTGCCTCTTACGATGAAACAGGGGCAGCGGCAGCCGCATCCTGTTATGTACTGGAGGCAGGCGCTTATACGGTTTTTGCGGGAAGCAGCCTTTGGAGTTTAAAGGAGGCAGGAAGCTTTTCACTGGAGGAAACAGAGATTATACGGCAATGTACACAGGCTATGGCGCCGGAACGGAAGTTTAGAAGGATAAGACCCTGCAGAAATGAAAAAGGGGAAGCTGCATTTTCCTATGAAGAGGCGCCTGCCGGGGCGGATAGTCCTTCCAGCAAAAGAGCGGACAATCTCCCCAAAGAACTGAAGATTACCGGTGATAAAGGATATAGGCTTTTGGATGTGAAGGAAGGCCGGATATCTATGGAAACTTTCATCGCGCAGTTGTCAAAAGAGGACCTTTCCTGCATTATCCGTGGGGAAGGGATGGGAAGCCCTAAGGTGACGGCCGGAACCGCATCTGCTTTTGGGGGAATATCGGAAAGTCTTAAAAATTTTGGCATTCCCTGCGGGTGTTGTACAGACGGGCCCTCCGGTATGCGTTTAGACAGTGGAATGAAGGCTTTTTCTCTGCCAAACGGAACCCTTCTTGCCTGCACATTTAATACGGAACTGGTGGAAGAACTATATACTTTTACAGGTGTGGAGATGGTAAAAAATAAAATAGACGCCCTTCTTGGTCCTGGAATGAATATTCACAGACATCCGCTAAACGGCAGAAACTTTGAATATTTTTCGGAGGACCCGCTGCTTACAGGAAAAATGGCGGCGGCTCAGATACGCGCCCTGCATAAGGCGGGAGTGACAGGAACCATCAAGCATTTTTGTGCCAATAATCAGGAAACACAGCGCAGTAATATCAATTGTGTGATATCAGAAAGAGCCCTTAGAGAAATTTATCTGAAAGGTTTTGAAATTGCTGTGCGTGAAGGCGGGGCGGATTCCATTATGACCACCTACGGCGGGGTAAACGGTCTGTGGACGGCAGGAAATTATGACCTGAATACAGTAATACTCCGGCAGGAATGGAAATTTGACGGGATTGTGATGACCGATTGGTGGGCCAAAATAAACGATGAGGGGGAAACGGCAGTAAGGACAAATTTAGCGGCCATGACCAAAGCGCAAAATGACCTTTATATGGTCTGCCCGGAAGCAGATAAAGGCGCCGGGGACAATACCCTCTCTTCCCTTGAGGAGGGCAGTCTTACACTGGGAGAGCTGCAGAGGAATGCCATGAATATCTGCCGTTTCCTGATGAATACCCATGCGTTTGAGAGAATGAATGGAAGAGAAGAAAAAGTGGAAGTTGTAGGCCGAGCTGCCAAGTCCCTTGAAATGCAGCAGGAGGTTACTTATTATAAGGTAACTGGCAGGGAAGTGACAATTTCCCTGGAAGAGGTTGATACCAGTAAGGGAAAAAGCTATGTGTTTGCTCTTGACCTGGAAGAACCGGGAGGATACCGGGCATTTCTGACGGCGGCGTCTGATTTGGGGGAATTGTCCCAAATTCCGGTATCACTGCTTTGCGGAAGCGTTCCCTGTGCTGTATTTACCTTCAGCGGAACTGGCAAAAGCAATGTCACAATAGAAAAAGAGCTGTTTTTTCCTAATAAATACGAAATACTTAGGCTTTACTTTGGACAAAGCGGACTTAAGGCAAAGGAAATCAGGTTTGTGTTTGATAAACCGCTTTCGGAAATTACAAATTTCCATTAAATAAATAAAAAACATTCAGACAGGGCGCCGCCGCTTATATTCAAGTTTTGGGTTCCGGTACATATATTAAAAGAAACCATATGCAAGGAAGAGAAATTTGAAGAGAATATTGATTGCGGGAGAAACCGGAAAAACAGTAAATTATGAAAAAGCGCTGCGGCATATGGGAGTCTATGCGGAGACTTCCCTGCATGTGCCGGACAGCTCCTTATATGATGGACTGGTTTTACCAGGCGGAGGAGATATTGACCCTAAGCTCTTTGGGCAGCTTGCCTGCGGCACCCGTCTGTTTGACCCTGCGCTTGACAGGGTACAGCTTACCATTTTAAGTGATTTTATACAGGATAAAAAACCTGTTTTGGGAATCTGTAAAGGAATGCAGCTTATTAATATCTGGTTTGGCGGCGATATATATCAGCATCTGGAAAACAGCTATGCCCATGAATACCGGGGAGAGGATCAGATACATGAGACAAGGGCACAGAGCGGCTCTTTGCTGGAAAAGATTTATGGACAGCGTTTTTGTGTAAACAGCGCCCATCATCAGGGAGCGGACCGGCCTGGACGGGGAATCAGGTATGTGCAGTTTGCAGACGACGGCGTGGTGGAGGCCTTAGAGCATGAATACCTTCCTGTTACCGGGGTTCAATGGCATCCGGAAAGATTGTGTTTTGATTTTAATAGAAAGGATGCGGCAGATGGCGAAAGGGTACTGGCATACTTTGTAAAGCAACTATAATTCCGTCTCGCCCATTTTGTTTGAGATTTGAGATACACATCTTGAGAAAAGCTATTTTCGAACATACTCTGGTGCAAATAAATTGTGCATTATAGACAAATATATGTTTGTATTTAGGAGTAAGGATTGCACATTGACAATATCCTTTCAAAATGTTATGCTAATTTTGTACAATTCGCAGGAATAATTTCTGACCGGATGGACACTGGAAATGGCTGAGAAAAACAGGGGGCGTAATAATGAAAGAAATAAGAAGGCAAAATACCAGAACCGATGGGACGGAAGGAAAGCAGATACCAGAGCAGACACTGCAAAAGCATCTGGTTTCACAGGTGACGCGCCTGTTTCTGCTTTTAGTAATCACACTAATTGTTGTATCCGGAGTTTTTATGTATTTCAGTAATATGAATACATTACGGGAGATGGCGAATGTTGCGTTAAACTCAACTTCGTCTGCAGTTGAACAGACACTACATACACTGGAAGTAAATGCCATGAATGTGGCTGCACTGGAAACCATAAGAGACACTAGCGCATCCAAAGAGGAAAAGCTAAGGGCAATGGAAGGCGTCAGGACACAAAATCATTATGATGAAGTGGGATTTGTGGAATTAAACGGGATGGGTTATTCTAATCTTGGGGATTTTGACTTTAATGACCAGCTCCACTTTCAGACCACATCCAAAGGAGATGTTTTTGTAGGTGAGCCGATTATAAACCGTCTTAACGGTGACATTATTATTATATCTGGCGCGCCTGTTTATAATGATGATAAGATTGTGGGCACAGTATATATTGTTGACCTGGTTAAATCTGTAAACGATAAAATTGGGGAAATTACATTTGGAAAAACAGGTCATGCCTATATCATAAATAAGGAAGGAACCGTAATCTTCCATAAGGACGAACAAAAAATTGCAGACCAGGAGAATGCAGTTTTACTAAGTGAAAAGGAGGGGAAGAACGCTTCACTGGCAAAGGCGACCAAAAAAATCCTTTCCACTATGGAAGCGGGTACAATTACTTACAGACAAAATGGCAAAAGTATGTTTGCCGCATATTGTCCGGTGAAAGGCCATGAGGAGTGGCGCCTGATTATTACTGCGCCTAACAGAGAATTTACATCAATGGTAATTATATCCGTATTAGTCAACAGCATAATTGGCATCCTTTTATTAGCGGGAAATATTATATTGATGACGCGTCTTATCAAAGACATTATTTATCCGGTTGATACTGTTACAAAACGTCTGGTAAAGCTTGCGGAAGGAGATTTAAAGACACCGGTTGAAATAATAAATACCGGAAACGAGCTTGCTATTCTTTCCAGCAATTTAGAGCACACTGTCCGAAGCCTGAATCTGTATATTTCAGACATTACCAGAGTGCTTGCACAGTTGTCAGCAGGCAACCTGGATATACAGACAGAGGCCGGTTTTACAGGTGATTTTGTCAGCCTGAAAGAATCAATTGAAACAATTATCAGTTCCCTGAATGAAACAATGACACAAATGAACAGTGCGGCAGACCTTGTGGCAGACCATTCAGACGATGTTTCGCAGGGAGCAAAAAATCTGGCAGACAGTACGACCGATCAGGCAAGCGTGCTTGAGGAATTGACTGCAGCCATTACAAATGTTTCAGACCAGGTAAAACTTACAGCGGACAATGCTGTTAAAGCAAATAAACGTTCCATTGAGGCAAAGAAAAATGTGGAAGTCTGCAACCAGCAGATGCAGTCTATGATAAGCGCTATGGCAGATATTAAAGAGGGTTCTGCCAAGATTGGGGATATTATCCAGAATATTGAGGATATTGCAGACCAGACAAATCTGTTATCCTTAAATGCCGCAATTGAGGCGGCACGTGCCGGGGAAGCCGGAAGAGGATTTTCTGTTGTGGCGGAAGAGGTGCGGAGTCTTGCAGAGGAGAGCGCCAAGGCAGCCCAAAATACTGCAAAGTTAATTATTAAGTCAATTGAAACCGTTGAAAACGGGACAAATATTGTCAATGAGACGGCAAGGTCACTTTCACAGGTGGTGGAAAGTACCAGTGAGATTACAAATATTATTGGAGAGATTGCGGATGCAGCAGGCGAAGAGGCAAGTGCAATTGCACAGATTAATATAGGGTTTGAACAGATGTCTGATG
>CAMUHA010000024.1 GCA_947088515.1 uncultured bacterium | reverse complement strand
CTATTATACTTTGGCATTTGAACTATTTGGCCGTATGAGGTGTGAGCCAAGATTCAAAGGATTTTCACTGACCTCCCAAAATCCGCATATGAGGTTTGAGGGGAACTTGGTGGAGAATCATAAGGACATGAAAGAAATGAGAAAGGGAATATGGGATTTTGTAAATAATTATTGTAGATATACAAAAAACATTCCCTGCCTGCAAAATATTTCAGGATTTGATGCGTATGCACCATCTAAAATGCTTGTAAGAGAAGAAAAGTATTTAGATAATTATTTCACTGACCATGTAATAGAGTTAGATGCCGGTGATAATGAGGGAAAAATAAGAACATATAAAAAGTATATTGAAGAAAATAAAATTTAAGGACAAAAAAATGGTATTATATCATGTTGTATCTACATATCAACTTCTATGTAGTATTGTACATCAATTATGTATAGAAGATAAGGCAAAAATTGTAATTTCAAAGGATATAGAAGATAGATTTCCAGATTACCAAAAAAGATTTTGTGTATTTTTTGATGAATTTATATTATATGATAATTCCTTTGCAAATAATATTCTTTTTTCTCAAGATGAAGTAAATAAGGAAGAATTTTGCGATTACTTTGAAAACAAATTAAGTGCAATAAATTTTAAAGAAATAGATAACATATATTGTTTTTGCACTCATGCGGCATTTGGAGTATATCTGTCTATAAAAAAATACAGATATACTTTTTGCGAAGATGCAGCAGGTGCATTAAGTCATACTCTGGGAATTAGAAAACACATTATTCAAACTAATAGATTGAGAGATGAAGTTTTAACTCAGTATGCATTATATGATGGAACGTCTACATTAGTAAAGAGACGTTTATACAATGAGAAAGCAAATCCGGAGATAAAGAAAAAAGAGAGTGATTTAAATTTTGATATTGCATATGAATTAGAAAATATTTCTTCTGATAAAAGAAATAAAGTAGTTAATTCCTTTTTGGATAAAAAGATAGATATTCCTGAAAATAGTATATTGGTTTTGACAGAGCATTTGTATAATTTAGGTGTAATGACCTGGAAAGAACAAGGGTTGATGTATCAGTTGCTTAAGGATTATTTTTTAGAAAAAATGAATTTGGTATTCAAAACTCATCCAGATGATTTATTTTATTATTCTAAAATATTTCCTAATGATAAAGTGATACGAAATAAATTCCCTGCAGAACTTTTACCATATATTTTTTCAACTAAACCCAGTATGCTTGTTACTATCAGCTCCACAGCATTTCATGGGTTATGTGGATTATTTGACAGGAAATTAATTTTTAATCAGGAATTCTCATATTTTAAGCATGAGTTTTATGATTTGCATAAGTATTACATAGCGCTTAGATATGCAGAGATATATATGAAAAAGGGGTACAAGCTAAAAATACATGGGGTTAATATGAAAATAATTGAGAATTTTGCAATGTTTTCCTATTTTTCATATATATGTAACTATAATGATATAAAAAGTTTGGATGATTATAAAGAAAAAGATGAAAAAATCATTATTGTAGCAGACCACATAGAAAATTATGGTTTAGAATATGTAGACACACTTCTTTCTATGGGAAAAGAAAACATTGTTTTGTTTATAAATTCTGATGGAAATTACCCATTTTATGATATTCGAAGGAAAGAAATATGGAATTTTATATATCCGGTTGAGATAAATAAAACATTACTAAGACATGATAATATATTTTCAGATGATGATACAGAGCTTATTTACATTTATAGAAAGGAACAGAGGAATAAATTGGTTAAAATTGAAAAAAATCTTTTAGCATCAGGAATTAAAATTAAAGCAGAAGAGTATACAGATGAAAAACTGAGAATTATGGTTCTTGAAGGAATGCTTAGAGCTACAGAAGACAGACTAAAATTTTATATGAAAAAGTGTGAGGAGGAAGGACTAAGTTGAAAAAAATAGGGGTTATTCCGTCAAGATATGCTTCAACAAGATTTGAAGGAAAGCCGTTAGCGGATATTATGGGATATCCTATGGTTTGGTGGGTATATCAACAGGCATGCAAGGCAGAACTGGATATGGTGTATGTTGCGACAGATGATAAAAGAATATATGATGTATGCCAGCAATTTGAAATGAATGTATTAATGACATCAACTGACCATAAAACACCAAATGATCGTGTTTATGAAGTCTCCACAATAATTGAAGGGGATATTTTTGTTTGTATCAATGGAGACGAACCATTAATTGACCCTAAAGTAATTAATGCGTCATTGCCTGTTAAAGGGGAAAACATACATTTATTTTATTCAAATGTTATTACAAAAATTAAAAATCCTGTAGAAGTTATTGACCCATCAAATATTAAGGTTGTTGCGAATGAAAGGGGAGAGGCGTTGTGGGCATCACGCAATCCAATTCCATTTCCAAAGGGAGATATGAATTTTGATTATAAAAAGATAGTTGGTGTGGCAGCTTTTTCAAAAGATGCACTACAATATTATGTTAATACACCAAGGAGTAAGGTTGAAATGGCAGAAGAACTTGATTTATACCGTTTCCTGTGTAATCACAAAATTGTTAAGCTAAAAGAAATAGAATGTGATACTCTTTCTGTTGACACTCCAAAGGACTTGTTGCATGTTATTGAGCTGATGAAATCAATACATAAATAAAAATGGAGTAAGGGTAATGAACAGCATTAAATTGTTAGATTGCACATTGAGAGATGGGTCATACTTGGTTGATAAAGATTTTGGTTCAGAAACGGTACATGGGCTAATAAATGGACTTTTGCAGGCAAAAATTGATGTAATAGAAATTGGATTTTTACAGGATACGGGGTGGGGTATTGAGGGAAAAACGGTATATAAAAATGCTGCTGATGCAATGAAATATGTTCCTAAGAATCATGTAGGATGTGATATATCAGTACTTGCAGATTTTAGCAGATATTCTGTTTCAAATTTGGAAAAATGTAATGACAAATCTTTTAATATAATCCGTGAATGTTTTTTTAAAGCAGAAAGATTTGAAGCAATGAAAGCCTGTAAAGAAATAAAAAGAAAAGGATATAAACTGTATGTTCAGCCAGTAGACATTTTAGGTTACACGGACCAGGAATTATTAGAACTTTTGGAATTAGTTAACGATATTCAGCCGGAAACTATTTCTATAGTGGACACATTTGGTTCAATGTATCAGGAGGATTTACATAGAATTTTTCTTTTTATAAATCACAATTTACTGCCTGGAATTGATATTGGATTCCACTCTCATAATAACTTACAATTATCAAATGCACTGTCGCAGGAATTTATTAGATTAGCAGCCTTAGGAGACAGAAATATTGTCATTGATTCTACTATATGCGGAATGGGGAGAGGTGCAGGAAATACACCAACAGAACTTATTGTGCAGTATATGAATACACATATGGGATATCATTATGGACTTGACAGTATTTTAGATATTATAGACTCTTATTTTGGTAAAATCTTTGCAAAATGCGAATGGGGGTATTCAATTCCGTATTTTATTGCAGGAATCAATAATGCGCATGTTAACAATATATCATACTTGCTAAAGAAAAATAGCATTCGGTCTAGGGATATCCGCTACATTTTAAATCATATTGATAAGGATATACGGAAACGTTACGATTATGACCTTATGCAGCAGGAATATATACAGTATGTTAAACAGGAATATAATGATGAGCTGGTAATTGATAACTTAAAGAAACAGATGGAAAGAAAAAATGTTTTATTACTTTTACCAGGAAATTCTATTGCTGCCAAAAAAGAAGAAATATTAAATTATATAAATGATAGTCATGATATGGTAATAGCTATTAATTTTATTCCTGAAGAATTTCCATGTGATTTACTTTACTTTAGTAATGTTAAGAGGTATGAATTTTGGTTGAATTATAAAAAGTTTAGTGAGTATGAGATTATCATTACATCCAATATAGAAGAAAAGTATGAAAATAATAGCAGTGTTCATAGGGTATCATTTAACAAATTAATAAAGTGTGGGTGGAATTATATGGATAATTCTGCTATTTTGTGTTTACGGTTAATGGATATATTGAACGTAAAGAAAATAACAATTGCAGGATTTGATGGATTTTCATGTAAAAATGATAAAATTGAAAATTATTATGATAAAAAAATGGAACTGGACCATGGTGATATACATTTATTGAATCAGGAAATTGCAGAGATGTTAAAGGATTACATTGAAACCCGAAAAAATAATGCAGAGATTAAATTTTTAACATCATCAAAATATGAAAGGATATTGTTAAATCAATGAAAGGCTTAGTTATTAGTTGGTGCATTAAGCATGGTGACGAAAGATATACCGCCATATGCGATTGTTGGAGGAAATCCCGCCCAAATTATTAAATTTAGATATGATGAGGCAATCATTGACCAATTGTTAAATTTGCAATGGTGGAAATATGGACCAGAAATTCTAAATGATGTTAACTTATTGGATATAAATGAGTGTATAGAGGTAATTAAAACAAGAAAAGAGAGGGGGCTTTTCTATGTATGATAGTAAGAAATATGAATTACATAAAAACTGTGGGTAAGAAAGGCATTATTAACAGTGCGTCAACAGATTTATAACGTTTTGGTTAACAGACATTTGGGAATATCTTTCCGTTATCATAAGATACATGATGGGGCAGGACGGCTGGTAAAGTATGTTTCGTGGATATATCTTTTGTGGCTTAATTTTGCATATTATTTTTTATTCTTTCATTCTTTGGGGGAAAGACCTGACGCAGCAGCTTATGAAGAAAAAGCGCTGCCAGTTAATAGAAGTGAAAGTCTGGAAAATATCTCTGCTTTTAGTGAGGATGATTTCCAAAGTAAGATTTCACAATATGATATTATTTCTTTTGATATTTTTGATACTTTGATTTTCAGGCCTTTTTCTGACCCTACAGATTTGTTTTACTTCCTTGGAGGCGAGCTTGGCATTCTTGATTTTAAGCATATCCGTGTGGAACAGGAAAGGAATGCAAGGAAAGAACAGTTTAAGAAAAAGGGGAGTTATGAAGTTACATTATTTGATATATGGAAACGGATTGAACAGGAGATCGGGATTGATGCTGCAAGTGGAATGAAGCTGGAACAGGAATTGGAAATGCAGTTTTGTTATGCGAATCCTTTTATGAAAAAAATATATGATGATGTGCTGCGAAGCGGGAAAAAAATTATTGTTACTTCTGATATGTATTTATCAAAAGATTTTTTGAAAAAAATGCTGGTTAAAAAAGGATACTGCGGTATATCGGAAGCTTTTATTTCCTGTGAGTATGGATGTAATAAAGGCGGCGGCGGTCTGTTTGACCTTGTAAAAGAAAAGTATTATGGCAGCTTGATTCTTCATATAGGGGATAATGAACAAAGTGATATAAGAATGGCAGGTCAGAGGGATATAGCATCACTTTATTATCCTAATATTAACCGTATGGCATTATCATACAGAGCATATGATATGAGTCCAATCATTGGAGGAGCTTATCGGGGAATTGTAAATAATCATGTATATTGTGGCATTTATAAGGAGAGTATGGAGTATGAATATGGGTTTATATATGGAGGGTTATTTGTTACAGGATATTGCCAGTTTATAAATCAGTACTGCAAAGAACATCAGATTGATAAAGTTTTATTTTTATCAAGAGATGGTGATATTTTAAAGCAGGCTTATGACTTGATGTATCCGGAAGAGGATACAGAATATATATACTGGTCAAGAGCGGCAGCCGTCAAGCTGATGGCTGGCTATAACAAATATGATTACTTTTTAAGATACATATATCACAAGACTAATAAAGGGTTTACCATCCGGGAAATTATCACTTCTATGGAACTTAAACCGATGCTTTCTAAGATGGCAGAAGAAGGATTTGCGCCAGATAACCTGCTTACAGGCAAAAATGCAGACAAGCTAAAATATTTTTTACTTGAAAATTTTAAAGAAATAATTTCTTTATATCAAAACCAGATGAGTGGCGCCGCTTCGTATTTTAAAGAAAAGCTTGCTGACTGTAAAAAAGCAGTTGTCATAGATATTGGATGGGCTGGAAGTGGCGCTGTTTCATTAAATTATCTGATTGAAAAGGTATGGAAGATTCCATGTACTATCACAGGCATTGTTGCCGGAACAAATACTGTGTACAATGCAGAACCAGATGCGTCAGAATCTTTTTTACAGAATGGGAAACTTGTGGCCTACTTATATTCCCAAAGCCATAACAGGGATTTGCTGAAAAAGCATGATTTAAACAAAAACTATAATGTGTTCTGGGAACTTCTGCTATCATCACCAACACCTCAATTTCGTGGTTTTTATAAAGGGAATGTCTTTCCGGAAAGTGAAAATAAAAGGTATCTGAAATCAATAGATGTAACCCTTAAGTTTGGTGAATACGACGAAAATCAGGAAGGTATTAAAGAAATTCAGCGTGGAGTTCTGGATTTTGTCAGAGAATATTATGAGAGTTTTAAAGATTTACCATATATGTTAAGTATTAGCGGAAGGGATGCATATGCACCAATGCTTGTGGCAGCGGGGCATAAGGAAAAGTATTTGAGAGAAATCGAAAAAAGATTTTCTCTGGAAATTCATATCTAATAAATCCAAACTAAATGGATGTAGTATTGCAGACAAAACCTGCGGTATTTGGGGGATAAAGATGATAATTACAAGAACACCATTTAGAATCAGTTTTGCCGGAGGCGGGAGCGATATCGCTTCCTTTTATAGTAAGCATGGCGGCTGTGTACTAAGTACAAGTATCAATAAATATATGTATATATCTATACATCCGAGCTTTGAGCTTAAGGATACAGTATTAAAGTACTCTGAAACAGAAATTGTGAGAGATATAAGTGAAATCCAGCATAAGTATTTTAAGTCTGTTTTGAACATGCTCCGTATTTCTGGTGTGGAGATTGTAAGTACAGCGGATATTCCGGCAGGAACAGGTCTTGGCTCTTCTAGTTCTTTTACGGTAGGAGTCCTTCATGCACTGTATAGCTATAAAGGAAAGTTTGTATCCAAAGAAAAACTAGCCAGCAAAGCCTGTGAAATAGAAATAGATATTTTGAAAAATCCTATAGGAAAACAGGACCAATATGCGGCGGCATACGGAGGGCTTAATTTTTACTCTTTTAATAAAGATGGAAGTGTATTTGTGGACCCGGTAATTATGAAGCCGGAAATGTATCAGGAACTTACAGAAAATCTGATGATGTTTTATACAGGGGAAGTGCATTCAGCTAATTCCATACTGACAGAACAAAGCAAAAATATTGTAGAAGGCGACAGGGAAAGAAATCAGCTGAAAATGTGTGAACTGGCGGCAGAACTGCGGGAAGAGCTTCAGCATAATAATGTGGATGCAATGGGAGAAATCCTGCATGAAGGGTGGAAACTTAAAAGAACTCTTGCGTCCGGCATATCCAGTCCCATGATAGACGAATTATACGACACTGCTATGCGCAAGGGTGCAATTGGGGGAAAACTGCTTGGAGCTGGCGGCGGCGGATTTTTGTTATTTTATGTACCTAAAAAAAGACAGCACGAAGTCAGGACGGCTTTAAATCTGGTTCAAATGCCTATAGAGTTGGACAAGCAGGGTTCTTCCGTGATTTATGTAGGCTCTAAACCGGATATTTTATAATAAATGGCAAATAAATTTGTTGTTTACTATAAAAGGACTTTCTGCTGGTCAATGGATACAAGGTATATGGGAGAAATATTTAAACTGCCTTATGGAGGCGAAATGGGAGAACATAATGGAAAATAATTTAATTACAGGTGGGGCAGGATTTATAGGGTCTTATCTGACAGGCAGACTGCTTAAAATGGGACAAAGGGTTGTATGTGTGGATAATTTTGAGCTTGGAAGACCCGAAAACATAGAGAAATATCAGAGAAATCCTGATTTTAAATTATGTGAATGCGATGTTTCGGACGAAAAAGCTTTTAATAAAATTGTTGAAAAATATAATGTTGAGAGAATTTATCATCTGGCGGCCAATTCAGATATACAAAAAAGCGCTCGTTTCCCAGAAATTGACTTTAAAGATACTTGTACCACTACTTATTCTGTATTAGAAGCAATGAGAAGAAATAAAATACATAAATTATTTTTTGCCTCCACATCAGCGGTGTACGGAAATAAAGTTGGAATAAATCTGTCAGAAAATATTGGAGAGTTAAGCCCCATTTCTTATTATGGTGCATCTAAACTATCGTCAGAAGCATTCATATCAGCATATGCGTATATGAATGATTTTGAAGCACTTATTTTCCGGTTCCCCAATGTGATTGGACCAGGACTGACTCATGGGGTAATTTTTGATTTTATCCAAAAGCTAAAAAAGAACCCGGAGGAATTGGAAATTCTGGGAGATGGAACACAGTGCAAGCCATACCTGTATGTGGATGACCTTGTGGATGCAATTATTAAGTTTTCCATGAAAAAAAGAATAGGAGTGGAGACATACAATATTGGTGTTGATACGGCAACTACAGTGAAGGAAATTGCAGATATGGTATGTGAAAAGCTTGGGCTTACAAAAGTAAAATATAAATATACAGGGGGAAACGTGGGATGGAAAGGGGATGTTCCTGTGTTTCAATATGATTTAAGCAAAATATATGAGACAGGATGGAAACCGCAACATAATTCCAACGAATCGGTAAAAGCCACATTAGAAAGTCTGAAATTATAAGTATATTGAAATACACAGGGGGGAAGCTTGGATGTGAATTACCAAACTTTCTATTGGTACAGTATCGCAAGCATTGCTCGCGATATGCGGGGGATAACTATGAAAGAACAAATAAAGGAATATTTTAGGCGGCTTCAGAAAACAATTGAAAATCTTGACCTGGATGAGATTACAGAAGCTGTTAATGCGGTATGGGAAGCTTATGAAAGAAAGGCTGTAATTTATATATTTGGAAATGGGGGAAGTGCAGCCACGGCATCCCATTTTGTAGGTGATTTTAATAAAGGTATTTCGGAAGGAAAAGACAAAAAGTTTAATCTTGTATGTCTCAATGATAATATTCCTATGCTGACAGCGATTGCAAATGATATTGGATATAAGGAAGTTTACCGTTTTCCTCTTAGAGGAAAATTAAAAAAAGAAGATTTGGTAATTGCAATTTCCGGGAGTGGAAATTCTGTAAATATAATCAATGCAGTTTTGTATGCAAAGGAGACAGGCTGTAAGGTCATTGGAATTACCGGATATGATGGGGGAGTTTTGCGGCGACTGGCTGACTATCATATGGATGTAAATGTAGATGACATGCAGTTAGCAGAGGACGTGCATATATCTTTTGGCCATATGATGTACCAGGTGCTGGGAAATGTGCTGGAAAAATAATGGAGGATGTGTACAAATGGGAAAGCTTAGAAGTTTTATCCGTGAGCGTTTAATTGGAGCTGTGCAATATGCGGTGCGGGAGGAAATGAAAAAGTATACATTCTGCCAAGATGGTATATCATTATATACGGCACAGGAAAATGAAACGGAGGAAATAGAAGAAAGGATTGTCCAGAGGTTAGACAAACAAATAGAAAGATGGACGTGGGAGCGCTTTTTAAGAACTCAGAAGGCAATTGAAGGATGGACTTGGAAAAGCAGTCATGAGATTGGATGCCAGATAGATACCATGCAGACAGAAGTGGAAATGGTGCTGGACAAAAGAGTCAGGAATGAAATAGACAGTCTTGTAAAGAAAGGCAATTTATTTGATGAAACTAAAAAAATAGACAAGCAAATAGAAAGGTGGACATGGGAACGCTATAAAAGAGCGGAGGATAAGCTTCTGCACACATACATGTTGTGGGATTATCTTGCGGATATCCAGTTTTATCAAAATAAAGTGCCTTTTAGAAAGGAAGAAAAGATAAGAATTGTTTTTCTATATCAGATAGCTTCTTTTTGGCCATCATGGGACTTCTTATTTGAATCAATGAAATTAGATAATAGATTCAGCGTTGAATTAGTTTTGTTAGATGAAACAGCAAGAGAAGCATTTCAGATGGTAACTGCAGAAGAATTTCTAAAGAAAAAAAATATCAACTATACATTATTTGAGGATTTTGAATTGGAAGATTATAATCCTCATATTATGGTTATTCAGACACCATATGATGCAGGACATAGGAAGAGAGAACATTGGTCTGCAAGTTTCAAGTCTAAAGGGTATAGGATTATATATATACCATATGGAATTGAGATTTCCGATACAGAGGATTCTCACTATATGCACTTTTGCCAACATGTGATAGTTAATTCGTGGAGAATTTATACCTTTTCAGACCTGATGAAGAGAGATTATAGAAAATATTCATATAATAGGGAGGCAGTAAGGGGATTAGGATTACCACGTTTTGATGCGTTGTTCCATAAAGAAAGATTTGGTCTTGATGATGAACTTAAACGCAGAATAGCGGGAAGAAAGGTTGTTCTTTGGAAAGTTCATTTTCCAAAGACCATTGTAGAAAATTCGAAAGAGATTTTTGTAACGCCAGATGTAAATGAGTATATCCGGTTTGCTAAAATAATACCAGAATATAAAGATTTCTTTTTTATTTTTATGCCACATCCAAGATTTAAGGCGCCTACTAAAGATGAAAAACTACAACATTTAGCATGTGAACTTGTAGAGACGGTTGAAAGAATGGAAAACGTGTATGTTGACACAAAAGATGACTATAGAAATTCATTAATGAACGCTGACTATATTATTACGGATCGCAGTGCAGTTATGGTAGAAGCCGCGGCAGTTTATGTTCCAGTTTTATTTATGTACAATTCTGAATATTATGAACCTGTGACAAAGGCAATTCAAGAATTAATAAATAGTTATTATCAGGGAAGTAAATATGAGGACATGATTCAATTTATGGATATGGCAGGATGCGGCAGAGACTGTAAAAAGAAGGAAAGAGAAGCTGCATTTAGAGCATGTATTCCATTTTTTGATGGCAAATGTTCTTTGAGGATAATGGATGATATTGTAAAGGGTCTGAGTGAAGAATAATGCTTTTGGAGAAAATTGGTAAAAATGATATCCCTATGATTAGAAAAAATAATTTGACGGCGGAAGCAGTAGAAACCCTTTTTTTGGAAAAATCTATTGCAATTGTATTTTTATTGAATGAGAAGGAACAGATAACAGGGTATTATGATGTTGCGCATTGGGATGGAAAGGACTTGGAAAAATCTCTTTGTATACCGCCTATATTTAGGAATTTATCAGATATAAATATGACTCAGGAGTATACATATCCGTTATTTCCGATTGTTGATGAATGTGGTCGAATTATTTGTGCATATAAGGAAATTTCAAAGGAATCTAATCAAGTTGGACAGCAGATGTTCCGGTTAATGGAAATTTCAAAATTTGGGTATAATTTTAAACATTATCTGGCAAAAAGTAATTGTAGGGGAACAAAAATTGCCATATACACAGATGCTTACATGGTAAGGCCATCTTTGATGTTAGGACAGTTACTGGCTTGCTGTATTCCTGAAATTATGTTTGAAGGGATATATATATGTGATAAGTTTCAGAAACAAATAGATGAAAAGACGATTAATTTAGATTGTGACATCACATATGTTCATTCATTTATGGATGTGATTGACAGACACACAGATGTAGTTTTTTTTAATGTTTCAGATTTTTTATTTCCAGAGAATATTTTGCTCTTTAAAAAGAAAAAAATGAGAGTCAGGGATGTTGGACGTGTATTGGAAGTTATAGTAAATAAATATTTTAATGATTACTCAATTATAAAATATAAACATGATTTTAGTGTAAAGGGTATTAAATTTTTAACAATGGCAGTACCAGTATCTAAAGATTTGGGAGAAAGGGATGGCAGGAATATTCCAGAGCTTTTGATGAAATTTTTAGAAAGACACATGGGTAAAGATGATGCGAGAATATTAAATGATGCCAGAAGAACAGTTGTAACTGGTGAAGTTAAAGAAGGAGAAATGAGATACTATAAGAATATTTGTTCGAAACACTTTAATCTCATTCAAAAATGCAGATATGTAATAAGTCAGCCTGAAAATTATAAAAGGACAGTTTTTTTGATTGGTCCATGTGTTGTGGGAGGATTTTATGAAAACAGTGCTTTCGTTTGAACTTCAAGAAGGAGATGTTGTAATTTTGGTAGACCAGACATCCCGTTTTATACGATATGATTTTGACTGTATTGATGAGTATAAGGTTCTTTTGAAAGAATGTGGAAGGGATGTTTATTATGATCGTCCGGCTCACTGCAGTGGTAGAGCAATGGAAATGATGGCGGAGGTTATATATGAGAAATTACAGGAACAATCAAATTCCGGGGGGCAATATAGTGTAGACTATATTGAATTTATAAAAGAAAAGGACTCAAAAGGGAAGATTGATAATTTTGAAACAAATTATGAACTCCAGAAGTATAAGGAATTTTTAAAATCAAATTCCTTATCAAAACGAATAGTAAATGGTGCAATTGTAATGAATTGCAACCCTTTTACGTTGGGTCATCAATACCTGATTGAATATGCTTCTCAACATGTAGATTATCTATATGTATTTGTTGTTCAGGAAGATAAATCTTATTTTAAATTTGAGGACAGATTTTACCTGGTTAAAATGGGGACGAACAATATAGAAAATGTAAAGGTGATTCCTAGTGGAAAATTTATTATATCCAGTACAACTTTTTCGGAATACTTTGATAAGGCTAATCTAAACGGAACTGCAATTGACCCATCTTTGGATATAGAAATTTTCGGAAAACATATAGCTCCCGTATTGGATATATCTGTCAGATTTGTTGGAGAAGAACCAATAGACCGTGTTACCAATCAATACAATATATCTATGAACCAATTACTTCCTAAATATGGCATAGAATTGGTGCAGATACCAAGAAAAGAATATGATGGTGATATTATATCAGCTTCTCGTGTTCGTCAATATATAAGTGATGGCCATTGGGAAAAAATACGAAAAATTGTACCAGATATCACTTATCAGTTTTTATATGAGAATTATTATGGATGCTAAGGAAAAAAAGCCTAAAATTTCAGCAGTCATGCCTCTATACAATGGATTTTGCTATATAGAAGAATCCATTTTGTCTATACAGGCACAGACTTTTTCGGACTGGGAATTTCTTATTTTAAATGAATATGGCAGTGATGACGGCTGTGCGGAAGTGGTTAAAAAGTATGCACAAAAAGATTCCCGCATTCGTCTTGTGCAAAATAAAAATATGCTTGGGCTGGCAGAATCATTAAATAAAGGAATAGCGCTGGCACAGGGGGAGTATATTGCCAGAGTGGATGTGGATGACCCGTCCCACCCCCAGCGGTTTGAAAAACAGATAAAGTATCTGGATACACATAAAGATACTTTGCTTTGCGGCACATGGCAGCGGAGTGTGCTGCCAGGGAGAAGCTACATCCAGGAGGTTCCCTCTGACCCGGAGGAGTTAAAGGCGGCGCTGCTTTTTGGGTGTGAAATCAGCCATTGTTCTGTTATGTTCAGAAGGAAGGTTTTTATAGATAACCAGTTAAAATATGACCCCGGCAGGCTGGGAGAAGATTATGATTTGTGGACAAGGATTATGTTTGACCATAAGCTTGTGAATCTGCCGGAGGCACTGGCGAACCACAGGTGGGGATTTGGCAATATATCCATAGAAAAGGGAAATGCACTGAAGCAGGAAGTTTGTGAGATAAGTGCGCAGTGCCTTAAAAAATTCCATATAAATGTATTACCCAAAGACTATATTCTGCTTTCAGGGTGGAGAAATAAACCGGAAGAGTACGCACGATATCACAGAAATTATTTCCTAAAAGAACAAAAAAATCTCTTAGTAAAGTTATATCAGAATAATGAAAAGGAGCAGTTAATCCAGAGGGAAGCATTAAAAAAAATCATATTCAGGCGTTGGAACTGGGTGTGTGAGTGTGCAGGTATCTTTTTTCGAAAAATACCATATTCGGGCTATAAACAGGAGATGATAAATGCCAAAGTTTCTATTGTGCTTCCAGTATACCATGGAGTGGAAACTTTGCGGGAGACCATAGACAGCATTCTTCTCCAGGAAATGGATGAGTGGGAGCTTATTATTATACTGGAATCAGACAATGATGACGGCAGCGACGAACTGGCAGAAATGTATTCCTTTTTTGACAGTAGAATCTATGCAGTAAAAAATAAAAAGAAACTTGGACTGGCAGCGTCATTAAACAGAGGTATCCAGATGGCATCTACAGATTATATTGCCCGGATAGATGCAGACGATTTAGCCAATGCCAAACGGTTGAAGGCGCAGTATCAATATCTTAGGAAACATCCCAAAACAGGAATCTGTCAGACTTACCAACACTATTTTGGGGAAAGGGCAGGTGACTTTATACACAGGCCGCCGTTAAAGGCGGAAGATATGAAAGCAAAGCTGTTATTTTTTTGTGATGCCTGTCATACCACAGTAATGTTCCGGAAAAGTGTGTTTGAAAAATATAATCTCTTGTATTCGGCTGATGCAGTTTTGGAAGATTACGAACTTTGGACAAGGGCAGTCGGAGTAACGAATTTTGTAACGCTTCCAGAGGTTTATGGAGAATATCGTGTCAGCGGACAAAATATTTCTGTTAAGAAGTCAGATAAAATTGGAGCTGATATGTGCAGAATTATTGCCAGGTGTTTAAAAGAAAATTTGGGGATTGAAGTGGAAAAACAGTATTTATCTGTGCTAAATGGATGGAACAATATTTTTCCAGAGATATCACCAGGCAGACGTGAGGAATTGCTGGCATATTTACAACAGCTTTTATATCAGGTGTGGATGCAGAATTTATCATTTAAATATTATCATAAAAAAGCATTACTCGGAGCCATTGCCTGTAAATGGCGCTGGGCAAAATATAATGAACCATGGCAGGGAGAAAAGGAGGCAATAAGTATTGAGCAGGTTCTGGAACTGCCAATGCCGGCTTATCGGAATATCCTGCAAAAAACAGATAAGCTGACCAAAAATATTTGTACTTTTCCCAAAAAGGGACTTCAGCATGTAATACACAGAGCAGTGCAAAAAGAGATGATGGAAGCGCTTTTGCTGCAGAAAAAAGAAATACAGGAACTGAAAGGGCAGTTAGTATTTCAGATGCGTGAAGAACACAGGAAAATGGAAGAGGGGATTAAAGATATCAGGAGCCAGAACGAGGAAATACGTAATTGGATGGGGGAATTATGCTATCAGCAGAAATTGACGCCTTATTATCCAGGTGAACAAATCCGGATGGTCTTTTTATTTCAGATAGCATCCTTCTGGCCTTCCTGGGATTCATTTTTTAGGGCTTGTAAGGGGGATAAAAGAATTGACGCAAGACTGGTATTCCTTGATGAGACGGCAACAGAGGATGTGCAGATGCGGTCGGCGCGTAATTTTCTGGATGAAAGGAGACTGGAATATACAGAGTATAGCCGCTTTGATATAAATGAGTTTTGTCCACATATTATGGTGATGCAAACTCCCTATGATGAGTGGCATCGTCAGCCGTCCCACTGGTCAGGAAATTATAAAGCAGAAGGAATCCGGATTGTTTATATTCCATATGGCATAGAAATTTCTGACACGGAGGACTCACATAATCTGCATTTTCATACTTCGGTGATTAATAACAGCTGGAGAGTATATACCTTTTCGGAAAGAATGAAAAACGACTACTTAAAATATGCCTGGAATCGGTCGGCAGTCAGCGCAGTGGGGCTTCCTAAATTTGATTATTTTTTTGACAAAGAGAGTTTTCCTTTAAATTCCAATATAAAAAAGAAGTGTAAAGGAAGAAAAATTGTGTTGTGGAAACTGCATTTTCCCAAACAGATTAATATCCATGGCGTTAACACTCCGGTAACGCCGGATATAAATGAGTATATAGCTTTTGCAGAGCACATTTGCGAGTATAAGAATTTGTTTTTTATTATTATGCCGCATCCAAAGTTTAAAACAGAAAAAAATAGTTTTTCTATGAAGGAAAAAATAAGAAGGCTTTTTGGAATTGCAGTAATGCAGGAAAATGTATTTATAGATGAAAGAGATGATTACAGAGAGTCTCTTTTATGGGCAGATTTTATAATCACGGACAGAAGTTCCATAATGGTGGAGGCTGGAGGCGTGGGGGCGCCTGTTTTATACTTAAGCAGCGCACAGTACAATGAGCCGGTTACAGAAGCAATAAAACCTCTGATTGACTCTTATTATCAGGGACATGGCTGCGCTGACATGCAGAAGTTTATCCACATGTGCCAGGAAGGAGATGACTTTAAGAAAAAGGCAAGAATGGAAGCTTTTAAGACATGTATCCCGTATTTTGATGGCCAATGCGGAGAAAGAGTGAAAGAGGATATTGTTCATGCGCTGGAAGGAAATATTTTATAAGGGGGGGTAATGTTGCTTAGGCCTAAGGTGTCGGTTATTGTTCCATTTTTCAATGCGGAAAAGACCATAGGAAAATGCCTCTACAGCATATTAGCAAATAAAAGAGTGTCCATGGAAATTATCTGTGTGAATGATGGATCCTCGGACAACGGACAGAAAGTCGTGGAACAAATAAGAAAAAGGCACCTGAATATAAAACTGTTTTCACATAAAAGCAATAAGGGATTGTTTCAGGCAAGGCTCACAGGGATAGCTATGGCTAAAGGAAAGTATATAGGATTTGTGGACAGTGATGATTATGTAAGCAGCAGCTTTTTTACACAGTTGTATCAAAAGGCTGTGGAATCGGATGTGGATATTGTTGTTGGAAGAATTATGAACGTAAGCAGGGAAGAAATATTTTATTTACAAAACAGATGTCTGGATTTTCCTTATACCAAATGGGATGGGAGTATGGATATTTATGACCTGTACTGGCAGCAGGAAGGACGATGTTATCCATGGCATGTGGTATGGAATAAGTTGTACAAAAGAAAAATATGGGAATGTGCATATGCGGAGCTAAAGGATAAAGAGATATACTTGACAATGATGGAGGATTTTATTTTTTCCTCTGTTATTTTATCCAGTGTGAGGACATTTGAGAGCGGACGGACTTGTGTCAATTTGCAGAAAGAATTTTATTTTTATGTGCAAAATGAAAATAATTTGACATCTGTAAAAGCAGGTTATGAAAGATGGAAACAAAATATTTTGGATATGGGAAGGGCTTTTGGAGAAGTAAAAAATTTCCTGGAGAGGAAAGACATGCTGCCTTTATATGGACAGCATTTGGAACAATGGAAGCAAAGATATTCACGCTATTGGAACAGAAATATAAAAAAGACAGAATTTGCTGACAGCCAGAAAAACAGGTTATTGGAATTATTAAAGAAATCTCTTGGTATTTTCCAATTGGAAATGCCTGATGAAGAAGATGAATTTTATTATTCAGAAGCAGAATTTATGAGCGGAGAAATAATAAAATGAAGTAGGAAAAGTGCAGGGACTAAACAAAATGGGAAATTTAAAAGATAAAATCTATGATACAATGGTTCGAAAAAACGCAGATGTACAGTATGAGTATGAGCGTTATGTTATGGAAAATATAAAAGAACATTATGAAAACCATATTAATCACTGGAAAATTTTGTTTAAGTTAAAGTGGCATTATCAAGTAGCCAAAAAAACGGAAAGGATGTTATATTTTGACAGAAGTTCAATAGAAAAGCAGATTGGCACACAGAATACATTATCGACTAAAACAGAGAATATTTTATATTATTTAAACGATTATGTGCGTCCGTCTGTAAATAAACTTGCAGCTTCTTTAGTCGATTATGATGTTATATCATTTGATGTATTTGATACGTTAATATATAGAAAAGTTGAGAAACCAAATGATATTTTTCACATAATGTCAGCTGAAATGGGATGCAATGATTTTATGGATATCAGAAAGAAAGCAGAGAACATGGCCCGTGATGTGAAGGAAAAGCGGGAGGGGAATCGTGAAGTTGTTTTAGAAGAAATTTATGACTTGCTTCAAAGCAGATTTCATATCGGAAAAAAGTGGATGGATAGGGAGATAGAGCTGGAAATTTCCATGTCTATGCCAAATGAATACATACGCAGGGTATATGAACTTCTTGTAAAATTTGGAAAAACAATTGTCTTTATGACAGATATGTATCTGCCGTTGGAAGTAATCCGTCAGATTGTAGAGAAAAATGGATATAGAGAATATGCGCAGATTATTCTTTCTAATGAGTATGGATTAAGGAAGGGGGATGGAACCTTACAGAGGATATTATTAGAACAGTATCCTTATAAAAAGATAGTACATGTTGGGGATAATTATACGGCTGATGTGAAAAAAACATTGGATAGCGGAATTGATGCAATATATAATCCCGACAGTAGTTTGGTGTACAAAGAACCAGAGCTTGAAAATATAGCAGGAAGTTTCTACAGGGCAGTTATCCAGACAAATATAAATAATGGATTATGGGATAAAGATATTTATTATTCCCATGGATTCAGGGTAGGAGGAATGCTGGCTGTTGGATTTTGCAATTTTATTAGTGAAATTGTAAAGAAGAAAAATATTGATAAAATTTTATTTTGTGCAAGAGATTGCGATGTTTTATATAAGATATACAAAGAATTCTATCCCAAAACACCAGTGGAATATATTAAAATTTCCAGGTTTGCTATTTTTAATATAACATCTGAACACTACTTATATGATTTATCAGGCAGATACATTATGCGGTATATAAAAAAATACCGTAGCAGTAAAACTTTTGAGATGATTCTTAATGAAACTGGATATGGTTATCTGATTGAACAGCTGGAAAAAAATAACATTGACAGATTTCAGTTTCCTGCTTCCATTGAAGAAAAAAGAGTTGAAAATTTTATTTATAATTGTTCGGAAATTATTTATGAGAAAAACAGTGGCTCCAGAGAAGCTGCGAAGCTGTATTTTTCAGAAGTTCTGGGAGAAGCAAAGAATATTCTTGTTGTTGATATTGGATGGAGCGGCACCTGTATCACAGCTTTAAAATATTTTATTAATCACAATTTGCCAGATAATTGCTGCAATGTATCCGGCGCACTAATGTGTACAAATCGTAACGATTTGATAAAAAACAGCATTCAGTTTAATGAAATTGAAGCATATATAAATACACCTTTTGACAATATGGATATTACCAGGCATATATATCCTGGACCTCCCAAAAGCCGGGATATAATAGCCATGAACAAACTACATATGCCCTTTGAATATTTGTTTACTTCAACGGAAAACTCTCTTTTAAGTTATATAAAACCGGGGGAAGGCAGTGACGGAGTTACATTTGAATATTCAAAAAACAGTGTACCCAATCCGGAACAGATTAAGGCTATGCAGCAGGGTATAATTGATTTTGTATGGATGTTTAGAGAATATTCAAAAGAATGTACAGTTCCATTCCGCATTCCGCCATACACAGCATTTCTTCCCATCAGAGAGGCCATAAGTCATGAGAGGTATTGCTATGAAGTATATAAAGATTTTATATATGACGCATTGACTTCACAATATGAGGAAGGGCAGTTACCTGTGTTTGGGACACTTTTTGGGGGAGAATATGAAAAGACTTCAGAAACAGGAAACAAGAATACGACAGGTAAGAAAATATTATTTATTAGTCCGGAAATGACTTATACAGGAACACCCAGAAGTCTGTTAAGGATGTGTAAAGTAGCAAAAAATCTTGGGTATGGTGTAGAAGTATGGAGCGGCAGAGGTGGTATTTTCATAACTGAATATTTAAAAACAGGAGTGAAGGTTAAAGTTGTCCTTGAAAATGAAATAAATAACAATATTCAGGAAATAAAAAAATTTGACCTTGCAGTATGTAATACAGTGGTGACTTCTAAATATGCAGAGGTATGCTGTCAGCATATTCCAACCATCTGGTATATCAGAGAGGCGACAAATATACCGGATTTTATTAGAAATAATCCTGAACGCGCCTATATGATAAAGAACAGTCCGGATATTTATGTTGTCAGTGAATATGCGGCAGATGCGTTGAAGCCTTATACGGGTCATCCTTTAAATGTTATAAAAAATTGTGTGGAAGATGAAGCAGATATGGCTGCTGCGTATGTTCCTGGGACTGGTGAAAAGGTTAAGTTCGTTCAGTTCGGGACAATGGAATACCGTAAAGGATACGATGTATTGTTAGCTGCTTATAAGGCAATGCCGGAAACTTACCGGGAACAATCAGAACTTTATTTTGCAGGTGGATTTATTAACAGCGGAACCCCTTTTTGTTCCTATCTGTTTAGGGAAATGGAAGGTGTTAAAGGGGTTTATTATCTTGGGTTAATACAGGGAGAGGAGGCTAAAATTAAAGAGCTTTCACAGAAGGATGTTGTAGTGGTGGCATCAAGAGACGAGTCTTGTTCGCTTGTGGCATTAGAAGGGGCAATGCTGTCAAAGCCGCTTATTGTAACTGAAAATGTTGGCGCTAAATATATGGTAGATGACAGGAATGGATATATAGTAAAAACTGGTAATGTAGAGAGTCTTAAGTCCGCAATGATGCGTCTGATTGAAGAAAAGGATACCTTGGAAGCAATGGGTGTGGAGTCAAGAAAAAAATATGATACTATGGCCAGTATGCGTATATATATTCAAAGTATGAGACAGCTGTATGCTCTTTCAGAAACAAAAGATACAAAAGAGTTTGTAATAAAACGGGATTACTGCCGGGAAGTATTTGGCAGAGAGGCTATGGAAAGTGCACTGCAGGAAGAAAGCAAGGGAATCTGTGTTAAGAAGGGATGTTCAGATGCCATTGTATCACTTACATCTCATCCGGGACGTATAAATATTGTTGATAAGTGCATTCGTACACTGACAGAGCAAACACAAAGACCCAAAAAGATATTATTATGGCTTTCAAAGGAAGAATTTCCTGGAATGAAAGAGGATATACCTGAATCATTGAAAGTTTTGCAGAGTCTTATTGACTACTTTGAAATCCGGTGGGTAGATGAAGATTTAAAGCCACACAAAAAATATTATTATACCATGCAGGAGTATAAGGACAATCCAGTTATTATAGTTGATGATGATGTTTATTATGATACGCATCTGGTAGAGTATCTGATGGACAGCTATGAGAAGTTCCCTGACTGTATTTCGGCTATGCGGACAAATCTTATGGGATTTCGCAGGGATGGAAGTATTATGGAATATGAGGGATGGATTATGGAATATCGGGTGCTTCAAAATACACCTTCAACGCAACTTGTTCCCACAGGGGTGGGAGGTGTTCTCTACCCGCCGCATATTCTTCCGAAAGAAACCTTCAGAAAAGATATAATCAGGAAAGTATGTCTTTATTGCGATGATTTATGGCTTAAAGTCATGGCTTCTTATGCAGGAGTTAAAACGGTAATGCCGGAAAAATTCTGTGTGGAACGTCTAATAGAAGGGTCACAGGAGGTTGCTCTTTGGAAGATGAATGTACGGCAGGGGGATAACAATGATGTGACTTTAAAAAATATTCTGGAATATTATAAGGAGAATATTGCAGACAGTGCAGAGCTTTTGAAATGGCTAAGGAAGGACAGGTTTTGTTAAATCTTATATGTGTGAATTAGTAAATACAGATTTAAAGCAGGCATCCAGGATAAGGAATGAAGAAGAAATAAGTAAAGGAAACCGGATTGTGGTAATCCATCCAGGGGGTGAAGAGGAAGTTACCTGCCTTCCCAATATGCGCATTATACATAGCGGAAATAATTCGCTTATAAAAATATGGGAAGGATTTAAAGTAGAAAAGGTAAATTTGTATATAGGCGAAGGGGGGTATGTGGAAATTGGAAAGTATTTTCGGGTAAGATTTTCCTTATCAATAGATGCACGTGCAAGAAACACAACAGTAAAAATGGGGTATTATGTAAATATTGGAAAAGGTGAAATTCTTGCAGGAGATGAAGATGGTCTTGAAATTATTATTGGGGATGATTTTCTCACTTCACTGAATTTATACATACGAAACTCTGATGGACATACCATATATGAAACAAATGAATTAAAGCCAATAAATATACCAAAGTTCGGAGTACATATAGGAAATCATGTGTGGTGCGGATATGATGTGGCGATTTTGAAAGACGCTGATATTCCCAGCAATTGTGTTATTGGAACTGGCGCAGTTGTAGGAAAAGGAGTATGGCAGGAAAATTCTATTCTTGCAGGGGTACCTGCCAAAATGGTCAGAACAGGAGTAAATTGGGATAAAAGGTCAATTACCCAGTTTATGGGAGATAAAAATGGGCGCAAACTTTAAGAAATTTTGTGAAGAAAAGTGGGAAGGATATAGGGGACTTGTTTTTAACTGAATGTGTTTTCAGGGGAAGTGGAGGAAAAAAGAATGTATAAGCAGGTAAATTTGTTTCAGAAGCCACATGAAATTCTAAGCAATATGGAAGAAGGATATTGTGAGATGAAAGCAAACGAGCACGCATTCCTGTGTGGATTAATGCAGGAGAAGAAGCCTGAAAAGGTATTGGAAGTCGGCGTGGCAGGCGGTGGAACGACTGCTGTAATTATGAAATGCCTGGAGTATGTAAACCCGGATGCGAAAATGTATTCTGTGGATATAAATAAAGAATGTTACCGTAGAAAAGGAAAGCAGACTGGATATCAGTTAGAAGAGGTAAAAGAGTATCTTGCCAATTATGCAAATCATAAATTTTTATTAGGAGGCGTGCTTCCAAAGTTTATAGAGGATATTGGAGTTGGAATTGACTTTTGTGTGTTAGATACTACACATAAAATACCGGGAGAACTTCTGGATTTTCTTTGTGTATTTCCATATTTATCAGATGGAGCAGTAATTGTTTTACATGATGTGGCACATAATTTGTTAGGAAATTCTATAATAACATATGCTACAAAAATATTACTGGATTCTGTAACAGCAACAAAATACTATGAATTCCGTAATGAAATATCTAATATTGGCGCTTTTGCCATAAATAGAGAAACAAAAGAAAATATTGCAAATGTCTTTTCATCTTTATCTATCACATGGGCATATGAGCCAAGGCTTGTTGAAATGCTTGCTTACAGGGATTGCTATAAAAAATTCTATGATGAGGAATGTATGGAATTATTTGATATATTTTGGGAGAAAAACCGTTGTAAACTGACTGGAAAGTAAACAGCCAATATAGGAGTGCAAAAAGTGATACTGCAAAAAATAGTGACGCCCGACAATATAAAAAACTGTAATGAGATATACATACGTTCATCAAATTTAATTTGTAAGCCAAACAACCTGCTGTTTATTCCCAAAGGCGGAAAAGTCAGTACGGATACATATATGAATGCCTTTGATATTGGAACATGGAAAAAGTACACAGACATTTCTAATCTGCATCTTGTGTGGAAGTTCAAAGGACAGGGAATCATTAAAGTCATATGGGACAGGGAGAAGGAGGGCGCAGTCTGTCTTGGTGAAAAGCTGATTGACAGCAGAGAAAATGATACTGACAGGCTGAGATACTATTTTGACAATTGGGATGAAATGCCAAAGGGGTTGCTGTATTTTACTTTTTCTGCATTAGAAGACACCTTTTTGGAAGCCTGGTTTGAAGGGCGGGGGGGGGGTAAAATGACAAGGGAAATTAAAATTTCTCTGGTTATATGTACTTATAAACGTAGAAAGCAATTACAGCAGATTCTAAATATGCTTCACAAGGAAAATGAGAGAGAAAAGTGGAATGGCTGGTTACAGGTTGTAGTAATTGACAATGCTTCTGAACTGGAGGGTGGTAATGAAGAAGGTGTTTTTATTTACCATAACCATAACACAGGGGGAAGCGGAGGCTTTAGCCGTGGATTAGATGAAACAGTAAAGAATCTGGAAATTTTTCCAGCTACCCATGTGGTGTTTATGGATGATGATGTGGTTGTTCAGATGGAAAGTCTGCATCGGTTACATGCGTTTTTATCTTTAATGAAGGAAGAATATACACAGGAAGTAATCGCTGGAAGAATGTTTGACATAGACAGGCCCTGTATACAA
>CAMUHA010000023.1 GCA_947088515.1 uncultured bacterium | reverse complement strand
TTAAACTATTTAAACCATGCATTGGCAATTAAAGGAGATAATTTTTATATGTCCGGAAAGTTTGATGTTTCTCCTTATTCTTGTAAACCATTAATTGATGATTATGGAGATAATATACTTTTTTTCAAAAATGAGTTAGGTTGGGAAATGATTACTGAGTATTTAAATAAAGGAATACTATGTATTTTATTGGTAGATGTATATTATTTGCCATACAAAACCTATTTTCTAAATAAACATGGTTCACATGCAATTATTGTTGATGGACTCAAAGAAGGAAATGTACATATTTTGGATTGGTATATGCCAGATCGGTATAATGGGTGGATTGATATTGAAATAATTAATATGGCTAGAAAGTCATCAGGTTTTAATGACCTTCTGCTTGCATTTACTGAAAATGATATTGATGCAACGTGGATAGCGATTTTAAATAATTTTGATCAAAAACCAACTTCAAAGTATGCAGTAAGACAGGTGCTTTTGTTTTCTATAAGGTCTATGCTATCTTCTGATGAGGAAACAGGACTAAATTTTTTATGTAAAATAGGAAAAGTATGTTTAAAATGGGGTAAATTTGAAGAATTGAAATATTCTAACTTAATTAAGTCTTTACATTATTGTGAACTTGAAAGAAAAATACATACTTGGTATTTACACTCTATGATTCAAAATAATGAATTTGTATTTTGTATACAACTTAATAAAGAAATATTGAAAGTGATTGGAATATTGAAGTATATGATTTTAAAAGCATATACAAAAAAGGCTATTTTCGACTTAACGGCATGGGAGAACAAATGTAATGAATTATATGAATTAAATAAAAAGTTAATAGATAAATATATTTGTCTGATAGAGAGGCTAAACTAATACAGCATAAAGTAAGTTTTTGATATATTCTCATCCAGTAAAGCTTGATATATCAATGTTTCTGTATATGCTTATAAGTCAAAAACTCATTATTCGTTGCGCTAGTACTAACGCATGTTTGAAAAATCATTTCCATCATCTGCACGTCCCACTTTGCGCGATATTTGCGTCAAATTCAGGTTACATAGCCCGCTATGCGCCCTTTATTTGGCTCAAATCTCTTACAAATTGTGTCACACATCTACATCTGACAGAAAGCTTTTTTAAACATGCTGTAGTACTAGTCAAAAATATTATCCATTATGAAAGGACAAGTGCGTAAATATGATAGAATATAGTTTTGCTTCAATTGAAGAGGGTAGGAAAGTTTTAGAAATGGAAGATGATTTTATAAAAAGGTTAAGAAAAAATGATTTTCTTATTCGTAAGACAGAGAGTAAGGAATGCCTAATTAAGAGAATAATAAAGCAGGTTCTTTTTTGGACTAAAGATGAAATTGACCGTATGATTTATATAATGGATAATATCAATTCCTCTTTAGAAAGTAAAGGATTTCGATATTTTTTTAATATATGGTTAATAAAAACAACGGGAGAAGAGGAAGGGGGGCAAGTTTTTTATACTAGAGGAAATGCTATAATAATTGCTCAAAATAGATTGACCTTAGATGACGATGTGTTGTTCAGTGCAATTTCTCATGAATTATTCCATGTTTTTTCAAGGATTTATAAAAATTTAAGGCAGGATATATATGGAACATTTAATTACAAGTATGATAATAGAATAATTATTGCTCCTGAAATAGAATCTCGCATGATAACCAATCCTGATGGTGTTGAAATTGAGTATTTTTGTCAAGTAAATGATATAAGGATCGTGCCAGTGGTTTTGCTGGATAAATTGAATAATGATAATATGTTTGATAGTCTAAAAATGGTTATTTTAGTTTTAGATAAAAATAAATATTATATTAGCAAGGATACAAAGGAAATAGATAGCTTATATAGAAACACAATTGGTAATGATATATACAATACACACCATCCTGATGAAATTGCAGCAGATTATTTTTCTTTAATTGTTAGTGAAAATAAGGTAAGTTGTGAAAAAAGTAAACAAATTGTCACAGATATAAAAAGTATACTTTTTTGTTGTGATTGTAATATGTAGTGTCAAGAATAGTATATACTTCATAGATTCATGTTATAAAGCAAACGGTCTGTATTAGATGATAGCTCTATTAATTAAAACTGATGTAAATAATACAGTGTACAATTGACTGAAAGAGATTGTGCAAAAATTATGGAGGAAGTGTAATTCTTAAAAGTAAATTTTGTAAGGAGTGTTTGAGCTCAGTATGGATAAATAATATGTAACAGGAAATAAACAATAAATTTGGCAAAAGAGCATGGAGAGTAAGGGATGGAAAAGGTTGAGAGTAAATTAATTGAAATCATTAATGAAATAGGCATTGTTAAGTTGGATAATAGTGAAGGAGTAGAGGAACTGGATTTGGTTAACAAATTAGGAATGAATTCTTTGGTTTTTATTCAGTTTTTAGTTTCTATTGAAGAAAAGTTTGGTATAGAAATCCCAAGTGAAGAATTACTAATTGATAATTTGAAGTATTTTAATAATCTAAAAAATGTTATTATTAAACAATTAGGTGAGGAATAATTAAAAAGTGATGGAAGATTCAAGGAAAATGGTATCACAGATTTGAGAGAATATTTATGAGAAAGTAAGCTTAACTGATAAGACTTAATTTCAGAATTTTTAACAAAGAAGGAGTAATAAGTGAGAAAAGAATTAAAAATGAGCATCCCATTACTAAAAGGAAGGCTGCATATCACTTATCCCCTGATATCCATTACCCAGCATCAGGCAGGTGAGTTATATTTATATAATTACTTTATAAATATGGAGTGCCACAAATGGCAGAAAGATTTAAATTTGTGTTACGTTACACAGGCGGAAATGGGCAGTGCTTCGTGGGTTCACTATCTGAATCAGTATTACTATTATTATAACTTTTTGGAAGAAAAAGGAATGGAACTGCATGAGGCCCTTCAGGATGAGATCAATAAAGGAAATTATATTAGTTTGTCGTTTGATGATTATTTTCTTCCTTATAAAACAGAGTGCCATAATATACATATAAATATGATATACGGCTATGATACGGAAAAAGAAATTTATCTGTCCTTTGGATATGATAATGAAAGAATGCTCCGGCGTTTACCTGTTCCGTTTTCTGCTGCAGAAGAGGGATTTGTACAGTTGGGGGTAACAGTTTTCCAGCCGGACTTTCTAAAGCAATTTTCTTTTAGTGCGGAGCATTTCTTTTTGCAGGTAAATGATTTTTTAAATTCTCAAAATAATCTGGTTTCAGTGGAAGCATTGGAAGAATTCCATATAAATAAAAACGACTTTATGTATGGGCTGGCAGTATATGACAGAATAATAGAGCATTTGGAAAAGGTACAGACCGGAGAATCGGGTTATGATTTAAGAAATTTATATCAGCTATATGAACTGTCAGAGCTAAATAGCATACGTATTAAATATTTGATGGAAAAGAAGATATGTCGGTTCCCGGATGGCACAGAAGAGATGGGGTTAAGAGTGCTTAACAAAAGCAAAACTGCGCATAACTTGATGTTAAAGTATACGATAAGAAAAAGTGAACGGACAATTTCAAAAGCAATAGAGTGCGTAAAGAGACACAGAGAGGATAATTTTGATTTATACAGAAAAATGAGGGATGCAGATTGGTTGCAGGCATAATGGAAAAGCCGAATATTTCTTAGTAAACGAGCCGGGCGATAGACCCGGCTCGTTGTGCGTCCCCCCTGCCATTTTCACAAATCCGATGCAGGAGCTTTCTGAGTGGAAGACCGGAAAACCACCTTTGAGCGGATGTAAATAATCTGGTAATCGGTATCTGGGTGGCTTAGTCTGCGTAAAATCTGCTCTGCCAGCAGGATACCCGTATTTTTATTCTGCACATGCACAGTGGTGATATGGCGTGTGTGGGTAAATTCAAAGTTGTCGTCAAATCCGCTTATCATAATATCGTCCGGGATACGGTATCCCAAAAGCACAAGCTGCTGTGTGGTAAGCTGGGCGATATAGTCGCTGGCGCAGACAATCATATCAGGCATTTCTTTAAATGAATCCAGAAAGGCATTGATTTCCATCTGATAGGAGTCCGATTCAATGGGGCCGGTAAGACAATATTGGGGCAGGAGCGGAATGCAAGCGTGCTCCAGCCCGGAACAATAACCAATATATCGTTCGTAATTGGTCTGCGCATAGGAAATGTCTCCGATAAATGCAATTTTTTTATGTCCCTGCTCCGCCACGTGACGTACAATGCTTTCTGTGGTGGAACGTCCTTCAAAGAGCACCAGGTCGCCATTAATGTCGTTAAAATGCACCCCAGGTATACAGTCGAGAAATACTTTGGGAAGAGGGAGCTGATTCAGGGCGCGGAACAGATGGCTGGAATAAACGTTCATAATAATCAGTCCGTGAAGAGAGCCATTGGTAAATGTGTCTGGAAGAACGTAATCTGTATCCATTGTGTGTGGGAGACAGATGACAGACAGGTTTGTGTCAGTGTGCGACAGTTCTTCAGAAAGGCTGGTAATGATTCTTCCCCAAAATATACTTGTTTCCGGCCGGGATACGACCAGGGCAATATGAAAGGGCATACGAGGGGGATGTCCCTTAAGAGAAAGTAAAGGCGCAGGGGCCTGGTCAATGATTTCTGGATTTAAGGGATAACCAAGGCTTAAAGCGGTATGGATGATTTTAGTCCGGAGAGCGTCTGATACGCTCTCCGGTTTGTTGAATGCTTTCCATATGGTAACACGGGATACGCCGGAAGCGCTGGCAATATCCTGTAAGGTAATTTTTTTCATTAAGGGTCATTCCTTTCAGGTAGCGTCTTCTCCGGGAAGATAAACGGTATTGCCGTCTGCAAGAAGGTATAATACTCCGCTTCCATCGGCTGCCTGACATGAAATTTCAAAGGAATGGCGTGTGGTCTCTATGCAGACCGGGAAAGGCAGCGGCTGCGAGGTTAATTCTTCCAGGTCATCAGTAAATTTCTGGTTTTCATCCCAGTAACGGTGCTGTTCATAATAAAGGGTGCGCAGCATCCACTTTTGTTTTTCTATTTCCGGGATGGCATATTGCGCTGTTGGTGAATCTGCAAAAAATACGAATCCCCATAATTCCGGGTAATGGATATTGATAACTCCGGTAGGCGCCCAAACCCAGTTGTCTTCGGGAAGGGGCGTTTTGCCGTCGCTTCCGGTTCTCTTCTGGAAACGGCCGTCTTTTACATCTACCAGCCACTGGACGCGGGAAAAATTCATACGCCAGAAATCACCGGGAACCGGGCGTTTTTTGTCTCCAAGACACTCCATAAAGGAGGTGAAAGGAAAAACAACTTCCACAGACCAGCTTATGTTCTGGGGGCCAGGCTCGTTTAAGGCTCCGTTTATATGCACTGCGCTCTTAAGCCCTTTGATTTCAAAGGAGTTAATGGGCGAGCCGTTGTCGCGGTAAGCTTTGGTAAGCATTAAATCCCATACTGTATTCAGGGCGTTCATTTCGAACTCATAATACTTCTGGGTATCAGAGTCAGGGTCCACAAAAATTTCAAAATCATTGTCCCGGAAGATTACGTCATCATGTTCTGTTACAGACGCCCAGATTTCATCACCTTCCAGCAGGGCAGCGATATAAAGATTATCCTGGTCCCAACACATTTTTGCACGTGTGCGGAAACGGGGAACTGGAAAATCCGGTCCGGAAATATCCGCAAAATCACAGGTGTATGGGATATCCTTCCAAAAATCCTTTTCAATATTTCCATCCAAATGGAAGGGGCCGGGAGCCGGAAGGCAATGGTAAATGGGAGGTGAAAAGGTAATGCGTGGTTTGGGAATGTGGTAGTTTACTTCTTTGTTTGACATGGAAGCACCTCTCTTTTCTCTAATATATATATTATTATTAATTATAACAAAGCAGTCCTTTCTTTACAAGAAATAAAGGTCAAAATAAACAAAAAATAAACAAAACAATAAATAGATAGCATATTTTGTTAACAAATGGTATAATAATACTGCAAAGTAAACATATTGATAACCAGTGCGCTGATTTGCTTATAAACGTATAGAGAAAGGTCAGCAGATGAAACATAGAAAGGGGGAGGTCAATTGGAAAGTTTACAGAAAAAAATACTGGCATATTATAGGGAAGGAATGCCCTTTAGCGACTGCGGGGATGTGGAGGAGTCCGTGCTGGAAAAGTTTGCGGAACATGCCGTATTTTTAAGGGAAAATGTAAAGTGGTGCAAAGCGCTGCCAGAAGATATCTTTATGGAAAATGTGGCTGCTTACCGGATTAACAATGAAAGGATTGAAGACTGCCGGAAATGGTTTTTCGGGATGGTGTGGCCGGAAATCATGTATATGGAGGCGAAGGAAGCCATAGGCGTGGTGAATATGTGGTGTGCACGGCAGGTGACATATCATCAGGCAAGCGCCCGGACTGCCAACGCGGTTACATCCTACAAAAGCGGGCTGGGCAGATGTGGGGAAGAGTCTGTTTTTACGGTAACAGTTTTGAGAAGTGTGGGGATTCCTGCAAGGCAGGTATATGCTCCCTGGTGGTCCCACTGTGATGACAATCATGCCTGGGTGGAGGTATGGTGTGATGGAAAGTGGCATTATCTGGGCGCCTGTGAGCCGGAACCGGTTTTAGACAGAGGCTGGTTTTCCAATGCGGCTTCAAGGGCAATGCTGGTACATGCCCGGTGTTTTGGAGCGCCAAAGGGGGAACAGACGGTAATTTCCCGGAGAGGATGCGCTACATTTTTAAATGTTACAGACCACTATGCGGATACTGTGGAGATGACCCTGGAGTTTGTGGATGAGCAGGAAAATCCTGTAAGGGACACAAGGATACACTTAGAGGTGCCTAACTACGGTATTTACCAGAAGGTGGCTACCCTTATCACAGACGGGGAAGGGAAGGCCGGCATCCGTATGGGAAAAGGAGAAGTTATGGCAGCCTGCAGCTATCAGGGAGCGTATCATTTTTGCCGTTTCCTGACAGAAGAGGGAGATAAAAGGCTGCGCCTTGCAAAGGCCCGGATGGGGGAAGCAATGGAGTACGAGTTTGTTGCGCCCATCGGAAGGGGCATTGGAGAGCCAGACCCGGACCCTGTCTGGGAGGAAAAGTTAGCCCAGGCAAAACAGTGTCGGCAGAAACGCCTTTCGGACTATTTTGATGAAAAGAGAGCTGCGGCTTTCCCGGAAGCAGAGGAAATGTTGAAAAAGGCGGCAGGAAACTTTGACCAGGTGGTTGCATTTCTGGAAACGGATGATAACCCTTACCGGATAGAGATGCTTAGGGAACTGGAAGAAAAGGACTTATATGACTTAAGGGCGGAGGTTTTGGAAGAACACTTACAGGAGGCGGCGCCCTTTGCAGAAAAGTATCCCAAAGACATTTTTACCCGGTATCTGTTAAACCCCCGTGTGGAAAATGAGGAACTTAGCGTTTACCGGAAGGGGATAAAAGAATATCTGGGGGATAAAAAAGAAGAGTTTTTGGAAAATCCTGCCCATATATGGACCGGGCTGTGTAATCAGATGGCGGACGCGGGAGAGAAGGACTATCGGACCTTGCAGATAACGCCTCTTAGCGCGCTTAAGATGAAGGTGGTAAACGAGGAAAGCAGAAAGCTGTTGTTTGTGGCCATCTGCAGAAGTCTTGGAATTCCCGCAAGAGTGAATCCGGTCTGCGGCGTGCCGGAGTATTACAGGGAGGGCGCCTTCCATATGGTGGAGGAAGTAGAGGAGCCTTCTGCCCTGGGGAAATTGCTTCTTGTTTTTAAGGAGAAAAGAGACTGGAAATATTTCAGCGCCTGGACATTATCCATGTGGACCGGAGATGACTGGAAGGTGTTGGGGCTGATGGATACTCCAATTTGTGAAAACAGATTAAGCCTTGAAACTGCGCCGGGACTGTACCGACTGCTTACCATTGTGCGGGAAAGCTCTGGAAACCAGTTGGTAAGGGAGCTGTTTTTCCAGGTAACAGGGCAGGAAGAAGCGCAGGTGGAAGTAAGGCAGCATGCAATGGCGGCAGGCCTTAAGGAGAAAAAAGTTCCGCTGCCCGATATTATGGTAAAGGCAGGAGAAGGAGAGGAATCTCTTGGCGGACATTGTCAGGGGCAGAAGAGCATTTGTATCTGGCTGGAAGAGGGAAGAGAGCCTTCGGAGCATATCTTAAATGAACTGCTGGAGAGCAGCAGTGAGATTGAGCGTCTGCAGGGCAGGATATTCCTGCTTAAGAGAGAGCCTGTAAAGAAGGACGGCACTTTGGAGAAAGTGATAAACACTCTGCCTAAGATTCAGGTATGGGATGCGGCCCGGTGGGAAGACTCTGTTCATGTGGCCGGAGAAATGGAAATGGAGAAGAACAAGTATCCGTTAGCAGTGGCAAGGGATGAAGAAGGAAACGGATTGTATGCGACAGCAGGATACAATGTAGGGTCCGTACAGCTTTTAATAGAGAGCATTGAGGCGGAGCAGGAATAAAAATAACAATAAAAAATATCAGAGGTGCATAAGGAAATGGAGTATAGGAAATCCAGAATGAATGCGGTCACAATTACCCTGCAGAAGCCGGCAGGCGGCGATAAGGTAAGCTTTTACAGGCAGGGAGAATGTGAGACAAAGGTTTTTGGCGGCAAGTATCTTGAAAAATGGGGGATGCTGCAGGAAAATGGTGATTTTCACCTGATGGTGGGAATGGGCGAGGGGAAAGAGCCTGAAAGCGGTATGGTAAGGGAAATTTGTGCCACGGCCGCCAGGGAAATGAAAGAGCGGAAAATACAAAACTTTTCCTGTGATTTAAAACCCATCCTTGACCTTTTTGGAGAGGAAGCCGTGCAGGAAGCAGCGGAAGGTGTTGTACTGGGGCTTTATGCCATGGAGAAATTTTCAGGCGGGGAAGAAAAAGAATGGCAGGTTACATTTACAGATGTGGCTGAAAATGAAAAAAATCTAAGGCTTGTGGAAGAAGGCAGGGCTCTGGCTGGGGCGGTTATTTTTGCAAGAGATATGGTGAACCGTCCTGCAAATTACCTGCGGCCTCTTGACTTTGCCGACACAGCGGCAGCTTTAATGGAAGGTCTGCCCGTGGAGGTGGAAATTCTGGATATTGCGCAGATAAGAGAAGAGAAAATGGGAGCTTTTCTGGCAGTGGGGGAGAGCAGTCTGTATCCGCCCTGTATGCTGGTTCTGCGTTATCTTCCCAATAAAGAGGGAGATATTACGGCTCTTGTTGGCAAAGGCGTTATGTGTGATACTGGGGGCTACTGTTTAAAAGACAGTAAATTTATGGAAGGAATTAAAGGGGACATGGCAGGCGGCGCTGCTGTTATAGGCGCTGTTTATGCAATGGCGAAAAACGGAACAGGCAGCAATGTTGTGGGGATTGTTCCCATGTGTGAAAACCGGATTTCTCCAGGAAGCATGATTCCGGGGGATGTGGTCACTGCCGGAAATGGCATGACCATTGAAATTTTAAATACGGATGCAGAAGGCAGACTGATTCTGGCTGACGCGGTAAGTTATGCGGTCAGAAAAGAAGGCGCGGAACGTGTGGTTGATATTGCAACATTAACCGGCGCCATGGGACAGATGCTGGGGAACAGCATTACCGGGCTTTTGACGGATAATGATGCGTTTTGCCAGGCGTTTATGAGTGCGGCAGGAAGCACTGGCGAGCGGTATCACAGACTGCCCTGGTACAAAGAGCACGAAGAAATGATTAAGAGTGACGTGGCGGATATCAAAAACAGCGGCGCACCGTTCTGTCCAAGTATTACAGCAGGGCTGTTTATCCGGCGGTTTGCGGAAGGAAAGCCATGGATACATCTTGACATTGCAGGAAGCGCCTGTGCGGGGAAACCAGTGTTTGCCTACCAGGAAGGGGGAGCTACCGGAGTCGGGGTAATGACTTTGTATGCTTTATGTAAAGGATAAAAATAGCTGTTGAATGGAAAGAAAACGTCCGGAAAGGAAGGAAAAGATGGCATTATTGATTGAATATGTATCAGAAAGAGCAATTGGAGATGTGAAGGAAGAAGAAGCGCGCTGCATGGATGTGGTTAACATTGCCTTTGGACATGTGGAGGATGGAAGGGTAGTATGGAACCATCCTGAGTGTAAAGAGGGACTTAGCAGGCTGCGCAGCATTCATCCGGGAATGAAGATTCTTTTATCTATTGGAGGATGGAGTGCAGGAGGATTCTCGGAGATTGCCTTTACAAAGGAAGGCAGGGAACAGTTTGCAAAAGACAGCCTTGCTCTGGTGGAGGAATATGGGCTGGACGGCATTGACATTGACTGGGAGTATCCTGGTATTGCGGCAGCAGGTATAGGAGCGGACAAGGCGGATAAGGAGAATTTTACCCTGCTTCTTAAGACATTGCGGGAAGCCTTTGAAAATAAGCAGTCAGGACGTTATATGCTTACCATTGCCGCAGGCGGAGACAGCTATTATGTGCGCAATACCCAGATGGATGAAGCAGTGAAATATTTGGATTATGTGCAGATTATGACTTATGATTTAAGAGGCGGATTCCAGACTCTTACCGGACATCACACCAGCCTTTACGCCAACCAGTTTGACCTTTTTGACGCCTGCACAGACAAAGCGGTGAAGGTTTATATGGAAGCGGGCGTTCCGGCAGATAAGATTGTAATTGGCGGGGCTTTTTACAGCAGAAAGTGGGAGCAGGCGCCAGATGTGGACCATGGACTTTGCCAGATGGCCCAGACGGTTGGCGGCTATGGAAAAGAGTATGGAGAGTTGGTAGAGAACTATATTAACAAAAATGGCTTTGTTAGGTATTGGGACGATGAGGCAAAGGCTCCCTGGCTTTTTGATGGCAGCACTTTTATCAGTTATGATGATGAACAGTCTCTTGGATGCAAGATTGATTATCTGAAGGAAAAGGGACTTGCAGGAATTATGTGCTGGGAGTATATTGGGGACACGACACACACACTGACAGCCTTTATGAGAAAAGAACTGGACCGTGCCTGAAAAGGAAAACTAAGTTTCAGTATAGGGGCCGGAGAGGGCAGCACAGCAGAAATCCGGCGGAAAGGATAAGGAAAATGGAAGAGGAATTTATCACAGAAGGCAGTGGGGAAGAAACTGCCGCGAAGGGGGATTTAATGGAAACGCCGGAAGAGGAAATGGTTCAGGAGGGCGTCCATAATTACAGCACTGCTGACCGGTATGTATGGCCCACAGACCCCAAAGTGTTAAAAAAGCTGGAATGGTTTCAGGACCAGAAGCTTGGGCTAATGATGCACTGGGGACATTACAGCCAGCTTGGGATTGTGGAATCCTGGGCCCTGTCAGATGAGGATGCCTGCTGGTCAAGAACAGGAATTGACTGGGAAGTGACAGGAGAAGATTTCAAAAAACAGTACTTTGATTTAAACAAGACCTTTAATCCAGTGCGTTTTGAGCCGGAGAAGTGGGCGGATATTGCAAAGGAAGCGGGAACCAAATATCTGCTTTTTACCACCAAGCATCATGATGGGTTTTGCATGTGGGACAGCAAATATTCCGATTATAAGGTAACGGCGCCGGAATGTCCTTTCCATACCAACCGATATGCGGATATCTGCGCGCATTTGTTTGAAGCTTTCCGAAAACGGGAACTGGGTATAATTACTTATTTTTCCAAAGCGGACTGGCATGTGGACAGCTATTGGAGTGACAAATATGACAGGGGAAGCTACCAGCACAGGGGACCATCCTATGACCCTAAGGATTATCCAAAAGAGTGGGAGCGGTTTGTGGAATTTACCCAGAACCAGATTGTGGAGTTAGGAAGCAGGTATGGCAGGCTGGACGGCATGTGGTTTGACGCCGGGTGGGTTTGCGCTCAAAACGGGCAGGATATCCGCCTTGGGGAAGTGATAGAACGGGTAAGAAAATTCCAGCCCGGAATGCTGTGCGCGGACAGAACAGTGGGAGGACCTTATGAAAACTACGTGACGCCGGAACAATGCGTGCCGGATGAACCTTTAGGGATACCCTGGGAGAGCTGTATCACGCTTGGAACTTCTTTCTCATTTGTATACGAAGATACGTACAAAAGCCCCCGCGAAGTTATCTGCCTGCTGGTGGATATTGTGGCAAAGGGCGGTAACTTAGCCATCAATGTAGGACCGCAGCCTAATGGATGTCTGCCGAAAGGCGCGGTAAAAAGCTTAAAAGGAATGGGCGAATGGCTGAAGATTTATGGGGACGCGATTTACGGCACAAGAGTCTGTGCGCCTTATAAAAAAGACGGCATGGCCTTTACCCGGAAAGGGGAAACTGTTTATGCCATCCAGACATTTGCGGATGCTGCAGCGCAGGCGCCGGAAGAAGTATGGATTCCCTATGAGGGTAAAGTGGGAGAGGTGAGAGAACTGTCAGACGGCAGGAGTCTGACCTTTGAGCAGAAAAATGGCGGTCTGCTTATAAAGGATACGCCTTATGAAGGAAAAGAGGCGCCGATTGGAAGAGTATACTGTTTGAAATAGGTTTTACAACAGAATGGAAAAAGCCTTATGATTCCGTGGAGGAGAATGGAGTCATAGGGCTTTTTCTTTTGGCATCCTCCAAAATTATATATTTATCCCTCAAAATCACATTCAGGGTATAAAGGGAATGTAGTATAATAAAACCGTTTCATACCATAAAGCCAAATTTCAGGCAATATAAAGCAGGTTCATGAAGGCTGTCATTGGGTTATTAACCGATTTTTGTAAGGAGGGTAAGCTTTATTATGAAAAAAATATTGGCATATGTGGGAGAGGATTCTATTGTAACAACAGAACAGGCAAAGATTCTGACCCATATTCATGTGGCTTTTGGCCATCTTACTGTGGATGGAAGGCTTTTGAGCAGAAACCATCCCTTTTTAAGCCAGATAAAACAAATCCGGGAGCAGAACCCGGACATCAGGATTATTTTGTCAATTATACCACAGGAGCCGGATGCTTTTACTGTTGTCAGCGCATCTGGAGAACTGCGCAACGTTGTAATGGAGGAATGCAGACGTCTGGTGGAAGAAGAGGGATTTGACGGCATTGATTTTGACTGGGAATACCCCTGTGTGCCTTCGAACGGCATGAACTGTTCTCCGGAGGATAAACATAATTTTACCCTGCTTTGTCAGGCGGCCAGAAAAGGGCTGGACCTGGCTGGAGGCGGCATACTTTCCATTGCGGCTGGGGCGGATGTTTATTATATAGAGAGCGTGGAGGCAATGGAGCTTGCAAAGGTTTTAGATTATGTGTGCCTGATGACCTATGACTTGAAGTGCGGGTTTCATGCGCTGACCGGACACCATACAGCGCTTTATTCTTCCACCGGGGATATTTTCAGAAACAGCTGCGACCAGGCGCTGCGGCTCTTTGAAAGTGCAGGATTTCCCAAGGAAAAGCTGCTGATGGGAGCTGCCTTTTATTCAAGAATTTGGGAAGAAGTGACAGACCGGTATCACGGATTTTTACAGTATACCAAAAAAGGCGGCGGCTATGGTCCCAATTATGACAAGCTGACGGCAGAATATATTAATAAAAACGGCTATGTCCGTTATTGGGATGATGAAGCAAAGGCTCCCTTTTTGTTTAACGGTTCCAGCTTTATCAGCTATGATGATGAAGAGTCCCTGCGCCATAAATGCGCTTATGTAAAAAGAGAGGGAATTGGCGGGATATTTTATTGGCGCCACAGCGGTGATGCAAGCGGAACCCTTTTGCGGAAAATCGGGCAGGAAATCCGGCAGCCGGATAGGGACTAATTCTGGCAGGCGTATACCTTCCGGTATTCCGAGGGTGTGATGCCAGTCTGCTTTTTAAAAAAGTTGCAAAAATAAAACTGGCTGGAAAAGCCAAGCGCATCTGCAATTTCTGATATAGGACATGCAGTGGCGGTTAGCTCTCTGATAGCATATTCTGTTTTTTTGCGGACGAGAAACTGGGCTGGGGTAACGCCGAGCTGCTTTTGGAATAATTTGGTAAAGTGACTTGGGTGGTAGCCTGCAATTTGGGCCATTTCCTGTACGGTAATCATCTGGTGGAGATTTGCTTCCGCGTAGGAGATGGCATTGTTTAATGGGGAATCAAAGTCTGTCTTTACAAGAGAAAGCAGGTTGGAAGGACAGCAGTCCAAAAAATAAACCAGAAGATTTAGCATACATTGCTGCGTTTTTATGGCGCCTGTCAGGTTTTTGGCCGCTAAAGCCCCAATCATTTCCTCAAACAGATATGCAGCGGTTTCTGGCTCCCTGGCGTTTACGCATAAGGGGGTATGGATAAGGTCAAAAAGCTCTGTTCCATGGCAGCTGATGTTGAAATGACAGTAATATTTTTTGTAAGGATGGCAGGAATCGGTAAAAAAAGTCTGGGTGGTGCGGGCGGGGAGCAGATACAGCTGTCCTTTGGAAGGATGCAGTGTGGTATGGTCAACAATGATGGTGCCGGTTCCATCCAGAATCAGGCCGATGCTGCTAAACGGCGGAAAGGTGTGGTCTCCTTTCCAGTTTCCGTCACAGGTAAGGAGATTAGCGCGTTCTAAGCGGACAGAAAGACCATGGATTTGATTTTGCAGAATAAATGATGTTTCGTTCATGGGCGCCTCCATTTGCACAGATGAAGATTTAGTATGCAGGCATTATAACACGGAGCTGTCCGGAAGTCCAATGCGCAAAAAGATAAGGACACAATAATTTTCATATTTAACAAACAGGAGCTTGAAATGGGAAAAAGAATAAAAACAGTTTATATTGTTCACCACTCACACACGGATGTAGGATATACAGATTTACAGGAGCAAGTGGTATATAATCAGATTAACAACATAAGGAACGTCATTGCCGTCATAAAGAAGGGATATGGGGAAAACGGGCCGGAAAAGGACTTTAAGTGGAATTGTGAAACTTATTACTGTGTGGAGCAGTTCCTTAAGTCCGCTTCGGATAAGGAAAAAGAGGACTTTTTTGAGTTGGTAAAAAAAGGGAACATTGGAATTTCCGCTACATGGCTGAATTTTAATGACCTGGCAGATACTGCGATGCTGGCACAAAAGACGAAAGAGATGCAAAGACTTTTTACCGGAAAAGGATGCCCGGTGAAAACTGCGATGAATGCAGATATCAATGGTATTTCCCTGGGGGCACGGGATGTGCTGATTCAAAACGGAATAGAATTTTTATTTACCAATATACATACCCATCATGGGATGTATCCGCTCTACCAGAACCAGAAGCCATACTTTTGGGAAAATGAAAAGGGAGAGCGGCTGCTGGTGTGGAGCGGAGAGCATTATAATTTGGGAAACGCTCTGGGGATTGTGTTTAACCGTAACCTGAACTTCATGACGGAGAATTATTTTGGGAAGGGCGGAGCTAAGGCTCCTTTGGAAGCGCTGCATAAAAACCTGGGAGAGAGCATTGAGGAGTACGAAGAGAGTGGTTATCCCTATGATTTTTACATTACAAGTGTCAGTGGCGTTTTTTCAGACAATGCGCCTGCCAATCCGGGAATTGTTGCAACGGTTGATGCTTTTAACAGGGAATACGGGGAAGAAGTGACCCTGCAGATGGTAACGCTTAAGGAGCTTTATGAAAAGATAAAGGAAAAAACGGCAAACGCCCCCATTTACCGCGGGGCAATGAACGACTGGTGGGGAAATGGCGTAGGTTCCACGCCCTATGCAGTAAAGCATTACAAAGAGGCGCTGCGGCTTTCCCATATCTGTGACCGTCTGGAAGAAAAAACGGGAGTGCATAATCAGACACTGGCAGAGATGGCATGGGAAAATGCTCTTTTGTATGCAGAACATACCTGGGGACATTCTTCCACCATCACAAATCCCTATGACACACTGGTGACAAACCTTGATATCCGCAAAACCAGCTATGCCTCCAAGGCCCATGAAGCAGGGGCGATGCGGAAAAGTGAGCAGTGCCACCTTCTGGGGGATATTCTGCGGTATTACAATTCACAAGGGCAGGTAAAAGCAGTTTCTTTAAGCAGGCAAAAGAGAACGCTTCCGGTGGAGTTCTATGTGGAGACCCTAAAGCTTCCCAATGTCAGGGTTATAGACATGAAGGACCAAAAAGAGCTTCCCGTCCAGCTCTCCAGCCATCCAAGAGGCGTGCTGGTAAGCTTTCAGGCAGAATTTGAAGCCGGGGAAGAAAAGCTGTTTTCCTATGAGGAAATTCCTGCGCCGGAACAAAAGCTTTATACACGGACGGCATGGGTAGGAGCGGAACGGATACGGGATATTGTAAATGATTATGACACTGAGTCTTATAAACTGCCTTATGGGCTGGAAAACGAATGGTTCCGCATTGGATATAAAATTGGGGAGGGCATAACGACCTTTTACCATAAAAAGGAGGAAAAAGAGCTTTTAAGAAATGGGCTGGAGCGGTTTTTTACGCCGGTATATGAACGTACCCAAATCCATAAGGGTGTTTATGAAGAGAGACGGCTTCTTGGACGTAATGTCAGGGGGCTTCATGGAAAGCAGTATCAGGGAGATTTGAAAGCAATCCATATTCTGGACCATGGGCCGGTTTTTGACAGGGTGGAGCTGGAGTTTGCGATGGAAGGAACTTATCATTGCAGTGTGATTATACGAATGTTCAGGAACCTGCCTAAAATTGAGTTTACCTGCCGGATTGCCAAGACTTTAAGTGAGGATATTGAAAGCGTGTATCTTCCCTTGTCGCTGGATTTGCCGGAAGCTTCCGTTTATATTCAAAACGGCGGCGTATCCATGCGGCCCGGCATAGACCAGCTTCCAGGCAGTAATATGGAGTATTATATTGCCGATGAGGGGCTTTTATATCAGGGAGAGAAGGAAGGCATACTGATTAATACCTTTGACACCCCGCTGCTTTATATGGGGCAGATGGAACATCATCCGATTGTGCTTTGTGATAATAAGGAAGAAAACAACCACCGGCCAGTGTACAGCTGGATTATGAATAATACCTGGGAAACAAACTTTAAGATGGACTTGTCAGGATTTGGGGAATTTGTCTACTCACTGGAGCTTTCAGAAGGAAACCGGGCAAAGGAAAATCTGGACCGTCTGTCAGATAATGACCTGGGGACAGTGGCATTTATTGTGAAATAATTTTAGTTAACAAAGCGGACATTTTCAGCAAATATGCGGAATGTCCGCTGTTTTTGTGGGGGATAAAATAATTATAGAAATTTTATAGTTAACAAAATTTAACATAATATACAGTACTCCAAAGTGATATAGCACATAAATCAGGGTAAGCTTTGGACAAATTGCTAAAGAGTTATAGTACGTTTCATAAAAAAGAATAAAAAATGATAAAAATTCTCGAAAAAGACTCTTTTCAAATTTGGAGAAATGTAGTATGCTAATTAACATAAGGCAAACGTTTGTTAACAACTATTAACTCAATGCAGAAATGCAGACACAAAATGAAAAGAGGGGTGAAAACATGGCAACAAAAGTTAACAAGGGAGGGAATGCCGCGAAAAAGGGTAATTTCCTGCTAACGCTGAAAAAAGACTGGTCGTTATGGATGTTTTGCATTCCGGGAATTATACTGACATTTATTTTCAGTTACATTCCTATGTATGGCGTGCAAATTGCATTCAGGAGGTTTAATGCCAAGGACGGTATCTGGGGCAGTAAATGGGTCGGCCTGCAGTATTTTGAGCGTTTTATCAATTCCCCGTATTTCGGACGGACCATCAGCAATACGCTGATCCTTAGTTTATACGGGCTAATTGTATCTTTCCCAATCCCGATTATCCTGGCGCTTATGCTTAATTCCTTCCGGCACAAAAGGTACAGGAAGGTAATCCAGACGGTAACTTATGCACCGAACTTCATATCCACCATCGTTATGTGTGGTATGCTGCTCCTGTTCCTGTCTCCTACCGTAGGTATTATCAATACGGTAATTAAAATGTTTGGGGGAGAAGCAGTCAACTTTATGGCAAAGAAAGAATACTGGCGGCATCTGTATGTATGGTCTGGCGTATGGCAGGGAATGGGATGGAGCTCCGTTATCTATTTCGCGGCGCTATCCGGTATCAGCCCGGAACTTCATGAAGCGGCCAAGTGTGACGGCGCGACTAAGTTCCAGCTTATTAAGTACATAGACTTTCCTTCCATTCTTCCGACAGCGACAATCCTGCTGATTATGAACTGTGGTAGTATTCTCTCTATCGGATTTGAAAAGGCATTTGCGTTGCAGAACAACCTGAACCTTTCCGTTTCGGAAATTATTTCTACCTATGTGTATAAGGTTGGTTTGATTGACAACAACATGTCCTACTCTGCAGCCATTGGCTTGTTTAACACGATAGTCAACATGATTATGCTGATTACCGTTAACAAGATTTCGGATAAGATGTCCGGAAACAGCTTATTCTAGGACAGGGGGGATAGAACATGAAAAAGAATAATGAACTTGAAGAAAGAACAAGTATCAAACGCTGTAAAGAGGACGTGATATTTGATACAATTCTGTTCGTCGTCCTGACTTTAATATTGCTGATTGTAGCATATCCGCTGTGGTGGGTTATCATATCCTCCATCAGTGATCCCAAAGCCGTATCCAGTGGTTTGGTTATCTGGCATCCTATTGGCTTTAACTTAAGGGGATATTCAGAAGTTTTTGAAGATGATTCCATTGTACGAAGCTTCTTAAACTCCATTTTGTATACAGTATGCGGCGTTTTGGTAAATCTTGCAGTTACGCTTCCTACCGCTTATGCGCTTTCCAGAGATAAGTTCTCCGGCAAGAAGATTGTTACACTGTTTTATGTGGTAACGATGTTCTTCAGCGGTGGTCTGATTCCTACCTATTTGGTTGTCAGGGATGTAGGACTTCTGGATTCCATGTGGGCATTAATCCTTCCTGGATGCTTAAGCGTTTACAATATGATCGTTGCAAGGACATTCTTTAAGTCCAATATTTCTGAAGAATTATATGAAGCGGCAGAAATTGACGGTTGTACCCAGGGAAGATTCTTCTTCCAGATTGCGCTGCCTCTGTCAGGCGCAATTACCGCAATCATGGTACTGTATTATGGCGTAGGCCATTGGAACTCCTACTTCTCCGCATTGATTTATTTGTCTGACAAGGATAAATATCCTTTGCAGCTTGTACTTAGAAGTATCCTGATTTCCAACGAAGCAGCTCTGCAGCAGGCAGCAACTACGGCAGAGGCAAGGGCAGCCCTTAATGCAAAGAAAGAATTAATAGAACTTATGAAGTACTCCCTGATTATTATCAGTAGTATTCCAGTTCTGGTTCTGTACCCTTTTATCCAGAAGCACTTTGTAAAGGGTGTAATGATTGGTTCCGTAAAGGGATGATTTATTCGCACAGCAGCTTTGGTCAGCTTACGCTGACTGGGCAAATTGCAATGGTATCGCAGCGGCGGACGGGCGCCGCCTGATATAAAAAATAAAAGGAGATGAATGTATGAAAAAGAGATTAGTAGCAATGCTTTTGGCGACTGTTGTGGCCTGCACGGCACTGGCAGGATGCGGTTCAAAAGATGGCGGTGGGTCTTCAACAGCAGAAGATCTGGATAACAAAGAGGAATATGTTCCCGCAGAAGTGGATGCTGATGGCAAAGTAGACGGTATCATGTACAAGGAAGGACTGCCTTTGGTAGATGAAGGCGCTTATACCTTCTCTATTTTCTGTGATGACTCTACCTCAACCGGAGAGTTTTATATGCTTAATGAGCTTGAAAAACAGACCAATGTTAAGGTAGATTTGAGATATTTCCCTTATGAAAACGCAACAGAAAGAATGAACCTTGACTTAAACTCCGGCGACTATGCGGATGTTATTGGCGGATGGATTTTGAGTGACAGTATGATTCTGACCTATGGTGTGGAGCAGGGAGTGTTTATTCCTCTTGAGGATATTTTTGAAGAATATTGTCCGAACATTTCAGCAATTCTGGACCTGCCTGATGTAAGAGAAAAAATGACAGCTCCTGACGGACATATCTATACGATTCCTTATGTATGTGATGATGTTACCGTTAACTACAGCCCTTGGATTAACACACGCTGGCTTGAAAATGTAAACATGGAAATTCCTAAAACAACAGAAGAATTTGAAGCTGTACTGAAAGCATTCAAAGAGCAGGATGCAAATGGAAATGGTGACCCTAATGATGAAATTCCGTTCTCTACAGACCCTAACAATAAGTATCTGCAGGCTATGACAGGATACTTTGGCGTTCCCATGGATAAGTATGGTTTTGCCCTTGTGGATGAAAAGCCGGTATTTGCTGCTACCAGTGCAAAGTACAGAGAATTCTTAAGCTGGTTTAACAAGCTGTATGAGCAGGGATTGGTTGACCCTGAAATCTTTACACAGGACAGCGCAACCTGGGAAGGAAAAGGAAACAGAGATATGTACGGCGTATCTATCGCATATGGTTCCAATGAATTTTCAGGAATTGAGCAGACAACAACAAAGCCTGAATTTGATCCCCTTCCAGTATTAAATGCTGACAATGGCGGTATCTGGCTTAGAGCTACACCAGGTAACTCTGTGTACAGAGCACAGGCGGTTATCACAGATAATGCAGAACATCCTGAAATTATTGCACGTTGGTTTGACAATGCGTTTGAACTTGAGAATGGTATTGGTTGTAACAGAGGACCTGTAGGCGTGGTAGTGTTCCCTGAAGACAATGATATGTACCGTGTAATTGATACCAAGACACTGGACAGCGAAACACAGGAGAAATTAAGCTGGAGCAACTTATGGCCTCAGTCACTTCCTAAGTTCCTGCCTATGAAGTTTGGTAAAGAGCATTTTATTGAAGATAATCCGCTTTATGATGAGAAAAAGAATCTGGAAGAAACATATGAACCATATCTGACTAAAGATGTAATTCCTTCTTTCTGGGTTCAGCCTGATATGGTAGAAGAATATTCTGAAATTGCACAGTCCATTAATGACTACTTCAATGAGCAGCAGGCATTATTTATCTCCGGCGAGCAGGATGTTGATGATGATTCTGTTTGGGAAACATATTGCAGCGGTCTTGAAGCAATGGGACTTTCCACATACCTTGAAGTGCGTGGTGTAACAGAGGTTCTTGAATAATTGAAAGAGAAGTCAAAGGATATACCTTTGCAAATGCAAGTCAGTTTAGAGAAAAACTCTGCATATATAAAAAGCATGATTTCATGCTACATAAAGAAATGAATGTAAAAAGCAGGCTGTGGCGAATATGTTGCAGTCTGCTTTTTGAGATAAAGGGGAATGCGTATGGTTTACATTGCAGTCTGTGATGATGACAGGAAATTAAGAGAAGACATTGGTAATATCGTAAACAGGAGTTGTGACAGGGCGGGGGTATTGTGGAAGACAGAATATTTTGAGGGAAGCGTGCAGCTTAGGGACGAGCTGCAGGGAGGAGCATACTTTGATATACTGCTGCTGGATATTGAAATGCCGGAAATGGACGGAATAACATTTGCATTGGATGTCAAAGCCTATTTGACGGATGTAATGGTTATTTTTGTATCATTTCATGATAAATATGTATTTAAGTGTTTTAGTGTACACCCCTATTATTTTGTACGGAAAATGGAGCTGGAGACGGAACTGCCTAAGGTTATGGATGCTGCCCTGCAGGTGGCAGGACGCAGAGAAGATAAATGTCTTGTAGTGGAAAATCAGAGAGTGTTAGAAAAGATTTTGTTTAAAGATATCATTTATATCTGGCATCGGGGAAAATATGTTAATATTGAGAGTGCAGATGGAAAATGTATAAAGGCAAGGAAGACATTAAAACAGATTTTTAATGAACTGCCAGCGGAAGAATTTGAATGGGCAGACAGGGGATATATTGTGGGGCTAAGACATATTCTCAGATTTAATGGGAGAATGGTTATTCTGACCAATGACATCGGACTTGATATAAGTAAGGACAGGCTTGCGGAACTGAGAAAAAGAGTGAAGGACTTCTGGATAGAGGGAAGGTGAGTAAATGTCTGTGACGTTGTCAAAGGTATTGGATATTATTTATACGTTTTTGGAAATTTTTTGTATGTACCGTTATGTGGATATTTTATACGAGAGAAGGTGGGGGAAGGGAATGTTCTGGGGGCGGAGGTGGTGGCCGTTTCCCGGAGGACTTGTAATATGCTATGTAGTAATCGTTACGATTATGAATAACAATGCAGTTTCATCACCCTTTACGGGTATGTCTGTTTTAGTGCAAAGCCTTTTATTTGTATGTATATTTTGGAAATGTGATATATTAAATGCGGTTGCTGTAGTGGGTGGATATTTCCTCATACTTCTTAATTCGGGGAATATTGAAATGTCATTAACCTACCTGATTGGAGGCGAGGAACTGATTCAGGAAACAATAATGAAGCAGGGGAGGGAACGAGCTGTGTATCTTTTTCTTAGTGGACTGAATTGGTTTGGAGTAAATACATTGTTTACTATATGGTTAAAAAAGAAGAAAATAGATACCTCAAATATGAAATACCTTGCATATATATCTTTCATTGGGCTTGCAGGGAGTCTGTTTATTTTTGACCAGGCATTAAAAAGTTTTACTATACATATTACTATAACATTATATGTGTTTACAATATTAATAGGGGTATGTATTTTTACGGTATATTTTATTATGAAAAACAAAAATCAGCAAGTACAATTAAGACTTTTGGATGAACAAAATGATATGCTGGAAAGAAATTATCAACAAATAAGTGAGTTTTATGCTGCGAATGCTGGGTTGGTACATGATATGAGACATCACCTGAATGCGCTGGAATATATGTTGAAAGAAAGACAAACAAAGCAGGCGGAGGAATATATTAAGAGTCTTAAGGAAACTTCTGTTTCTCTAGCCATAAAGCAAAGGACAGGTATTGATGTGGTGGATGTTATTATAAGTGAAATGGAGAGAAGGGCAGGGGATATAGGTATTGAGATGAATGTGGAAACACAGATGCTTCCAATGGATATTGCAATAGAAGGAAAAGATATGTGTACTTTATTTGCTAATTTATTGGAAAATGCGGTGGAGGCAGCTATAGGTCAAATTGATGTTAAAATAGGATATGTGCATAATATGTTATGGGCTCAGATAAGAAATGACTACCGAAAGGAACCAGTGATTAAAAATGGCAAGCTGGTGACGACGAAAAGAGATTCTTTGCGCCATGGTCTTGGAACGCAGAACATAGAGCGAGTGGTAAGGAAATACGAAGGGCGTGTAGAGTACAAAATACAGGAAGGAAAATTCTGTGTGGAAATCCTGTTAAGTGAAAAAAGGTAAAACGGTAGTTTTAAAGCAGAGGAAGACTTTATGCGTCTTGCCTCTGCTTTAAGTTGCATAGAATAGTACAGATAAATTGTGCCAATAAATTGATAAACAGATTATGAGGAAAAAAATAATTTCCTATATCTGATTTATTAATGACGTTTCAAGGAATCAGGCAGCTTTGGCTGATAATGATGAAACAGAGAAGCAGATTCGGCTCCTAACCAGGCAAACTGGAACGCAATTCTGGCAATTGTATTCAAAACAGAATTTTTTTTCATAATATTTTCTCCTTTCTTTTGGCTGGAAATATAAATATGGCAATGGCCATTATGGACAATACCATAAAATTTGGTAAATATTGAAACCTTATAGAATTGTATAAAAAAATAATGACAAAACAGTCTATGAAGAGAAATAAGTGGGCGAAACGTTTATTCTTTAATAGCACATCATCATCAACAGGATGATTGGGATTTTTTACCGGGCAATTTATGAAAATATAACAGGAGCAGGCAAGCAAAATCCCTATCCAGATTAAAACAGGGATGGGAAATGTGGATAAAAATTTAGCCATCATCGAAATTCCCAGATATTCCAGATTACTAATAATAAAACATTTGAAATAGGTGGAAGCATGATATCCACCTGCAGTTACCTTTAAAGGAATGGAGATGAGAAAAAATAATATGCCTGTCTGGAAAGAATCTGCCAGAGAGGCAACAATCATAATTGACAATGAAGTAAGGAGAGTAGAGATTATTATCTCAAAACCGTATTGGTATATTTCGAATGTGTCTTCTGTAATAATTTGTCTGTTTACCATATAATTAGTTATTTTCTTTGCAGTGTTGTGAAGCATTCTTAAAAATTCCCTTTTATTTATTATATATTATATAAGTAATGGATAAAATGTCTTCGAAAAAAGTTTTTGCCGACCTTTAAATTTGGTAGGAATAAGTGGAATAAAATTGAAGGTCAGAAATGGGGGACTTGGAGGTCAGTTTGATTTTTTTGTAAATTATTGTGTTATTATAAAAAAGTAAAATAACTGTTTGTGTGAAAGAAGTAAGCACTGTTAACAAAGCTATTTTTATTAGGGAGAATATAGATGAAAACAGGGTTTGAATTTAAATGGAT
>CAMUHA010000022.1 GCA_947088515.1 uncultured bacterium | reverse complement strand
TTCAAATGCCTGATTTGCACGCACATCCAGCCCCAACGCCACTTTAGACACCTCGCCGCCGGGCGTTGCAATCAGTTCCACGAATTTCTCTATCAGCGGTACCGGAAGATTATCCACACAATAAAATCCGGCATCCTCCAGCATCCGTAGCGCTATACTTTTTCCGCCGCCGCTCATGCCCGTAACTACCACGAACCGCATACTGTTCCTCCTCAAAAGTCTCCCAAAAAAACAACTTCTGTTTCAAGCGTAACTCTAAACTGCTCCTTTACCCTTCGTTGTACTTCCCTTATTACTGCCACCACATCGGAAGCGCTTGCCCTGCCAGTATTGACGATAAATCCACAGTGTTTTTCGGAAACCATAGCCTCTCCTATGGTGTACCCACACATCCCGGCATCCATAATCAATTTTCCTGCAAAATTTCCTTCCGGTCTTTTAAATGTACTGCCCGCACTTGCAAATTCCAGCGGCTGCTTTTCTTTTCTGCGCCGGGCAAGGTCTTCCATCTTTGCAAGTATTTCCCCTTTATCGCCACTCGTAAGGTTTAATACGGCCTCAAGCACAATAAATGCCCTGTTCTTAATTGCACTTGTCCGGTATCCAAATTCCATGGATTTACCATCAATTTCAAGGACCTCACCCTCTTCGTTCATGACAGTGACCTGCTCTGTTACCTGCTTCATTTCACCATCATATGCGCCGGCATTCATCACAATTCCTCCGCCCAGAGTCCCAGGAATACCAGATGCAAACTCAAAACCTGCAAGTCCGTTTTCCTGTGCACATTTCGCCACAGCGTTTAAGGTTGCTCCTGCCCCAGCCCGGATGTAACTGCCCTGGACTGTTATTTTGTTCATTCTATTGCCTATCTGAAGCACAACTCCTTTGTATCCCTTATCTCCAACCAGAAGGTTACTGCCATTTCCTAAGATAAAATAAGGAACTTCCACCTTTTTAAAATAGGGAATGAGTTTTGCAAGCTGCCCGGCGCTGCTGATTTTTAAAAAGCAGGCCGCCTCACCCCCTACGCGAAAAGTAGTGTGTCTGCACATCGGCTCATCTAGTAAAATATCCTCTTCCGGCACATAAGTACGAATTACTTTCAAAACATACGGGCTAATAATAACCACTTCCCCTTTCCATGCACACTGCGTCAAAAATCCGACGGCTCGTCAGTCTGCTTTGTTTGTCCCTCCATCAAGCACCAGCTTAGCGGCGCCATAGATTCCTGCATCATTTCCAAGCGTTGCAAGTACAAAATTCACATTTTTGCTCCCATGAAATACATTTTTTTCATAATAGGGTTTAATAAAATCAATTAAAATATCTCCTGCTTTGGATACACCGCCGCCAATGACAATAGTATCAGGATTGACCACACCTGCGATAACACCCAGCCCATCTCCCAGATATCTGCCAAATTCCTCTGCAACTTCTATGGCAAGAGCATCTTTTTGCTTTACAGCATCAAATACGCTCTTAGCAGAAACCGGACCATGACGGAGCACACTCTCCTTGTCGCTCTTTGCCAGCCTGTTCTTTGCCAGCCGGGCGATTCCTGTAGCGGAAGAATACTGCTCCAGACACCCCTTATTTCCACATCCACAGCTTTCTGTTTCTGCATCATCCACATGAATATGGCCAATCTCGCCGCCTGCGCCGCCTGCGCCGGTTAATACCCTTCCGCCGGAAATAATCCCTCCACCGATTCCGGTTCCGAGCGTCACCATGATCATGTCATTGCTTCCCTGACCACTGCCCTTCCACATTTCCCCAAGGGCGGCCACATTAGCGTCATTTCCCGCCATAACCGGCATATGGAGTATGTCCGCCAGGGTATCTTTAATGCTGAATGTATCCCATCCAAGATTAACCGCTTTGTGTACAACCCCTTCGCCGTCAATAGGTCCAGGAGCGCCAAGCCCTACTCCGGCCACTTCCTCTCTGGTAATTTGTTTTTCCTTCATCTTTTTCAAAATGCTTTCACCTACATCCGGAAGAATATGGCTTCCCTTATCCTCAGTTCTTGTGGGGATTTCCCACTTTTCAAGAAGATTTCCATTTACATCAAAAAAACCCATCTTTACCGTTGTCCCGCCTACATCAACGCCAAAAACATATTGCTTCATATACTGTCCTCCCTTTTATCTTTATTACTGTTTTTTATTTTTATTCTTATAAAGTTTTTTAGTCCTCGTCATCTTCATCCCGTCTTCTGGTAAGAGACTCCTGCACTCTCCTGTAAAGTTCCTGCGCTGCATTATATCCCATCTTTTTCTGTCTGTGGTTAATCGCCGCCGACTCACAGATGATTGCCAGATTCCGGCCCGGACGTATGGGGATATTGTGGCAGACAATCTTATTGCCAAGGTACTCTGTATACTCTTCCTCCAGACCAAGCCTGTCGTATTCCTTTTCTTTATCCCAGTCTTCCAACCGGATAACCAGGTCAATGTTCTGGGTATCCTTTACGCTTGATACACCAAAAAGTGTTTTCACGTCCACAATACCAATGCCTCTTAATTCAATAAAATGCTTGGTTATATCCGGCGCCGACCCAACAAGTGTGTCATCGCTTACTTTCCGTATTTCCACTGCATCGTCTGTTACCAGACGGTGTCCTCTCTTAATCAACTCCAGCGCCGCCTCCGACTTGCCAATACCGCTTTCTCCCGTAATCAGCACGCCTTCTCCATACACGTCCACCAACACGCCGTGAACTGAAATACAGGGCGCTAATTTCACGTTCAGCCACCGGATTATTTCCGCCATAAATGCAGAAGTTGACTTTTTACTCATTAAAATATGCACATTGTATTCTAATGCTATTTTTAAAAAAAGTTCATCTGGCTTTAATCCTCTGCAAAAAACAATTGCAGGTATTTCACTGGAAAGGAATTTCGTGTAAATTTCCTCTTTCCTTTCTTCTGGAAGCCCCTGCATATAGGTATATTCCACAAATCCAATTACCTGCAGTCTCACTGCCTCAAAATGTTCAAAGTAGCCTGCCATCTGAAGTCCGGGCCTGTTAATGTCCGGCTGTGTAATTTTGATTTTGGAGATATCCAGTTCCGGCGTCAGGTTTATCAGCTTCATCTTATCTATTATCTGTTCCAGTTTTACGCTTGCCATATACCGCTCCTTTTCAATTGCCTGTTGCTTTTCTGGATTTATTTTATCACAAACAAACAATAATCTCAATAGCACGCCTTTTACGGCTTATGGCATTTCCTCCCCGTTGTTATGAAAAAAATCATAAATTTTCCTAGCAACAGACTCTGAAATTTCATCAACGCCCGCCAGCGCTTCGACTGACGCATTTTTTACTTCTTCTATGGATTTAAACCGGCGCATTAACGCTTTCCTTCTTGAAGGCCCCACACCAGGAACCTGGTCCAGCGCTGACTTTACCTGGGCTTTGGACCTTAGGGACCTGTGGTATTCAATGGCAAAGCGGTGCGCTTCGTCCTGGACTCTGGTTATCAGCTTAAATCCTTCACTGCTCCTGTCAATCATAATTTCTTTATTATTAAAATAAAGCCCTCTGGTATTATGGTTATCATCTTTAACCATCCCGCACACCGGAATAGGGAGATTAAGCTCTGAAAGCACCTGAAGGGCAATATTTACCTGTCCCTTTCCACCATCCATAAGAAGCAGGTCTGGAAATTTGGTAAAACTGCCAAACTCTGTTTCCAGTTTCTTTTCCGCCAGCTCCTTCTGCTCTTCAAATCCATGCACAAACCGTCTGGTAAGCACTTCCCTCATGCAGGCATAGTCATCAGGGCCGGAAACGGTTTTAATACGAAATTTTCTGTAGTCACTCCGTTTAGGCTTTCCTTTTTCAAAAACTACCATAGAGCCTACATTGGCAAACCCACTGATATTTGAAATATCAAAAGCCTCCATACGAGTAACGCTCTCAAGCCCCAGCAGCGCGGAAATCTCCTTTACCGCGCCAATCGTTCTTCCTTCTTCCCTCCGTATGCGTTCCTTATCCTGGCTAAGCACCAGCATGGCATTTTTGGCTGCCAGTTCCACTAACTTTTCCTTGGAACCAATTTTGGGCACTTTAATGTACACCCTGCCGCCTTTTCGTCTGGTAAGCCATTGCTCAATCACTGCCACATCCTCAATCTCTTCCTGCAGCATTAGCTCCCTTGGGATAAATGGCGTTCCCGCATAAAACTGCTTTACAAAATCCAGGAGGATTTGTGCTCTGGGCGTTTCTGACACATGTGTCATATAAAAGTGTTCTCTTCCAATCAGCTTTCCATCCCTTACAAAAAAGACTTGGACTACCGCATCCTTTTCATCCGCCGCCAGCGCAATAATGTCCTTATCCTCTCCAGCGCTGTCAGTAATTTTCTGCTTCGACGCAATCTGCTTTACACTGTTATATAAATCCCTGTATCTGATTGCCTCCTCAAATTCCAGATTTTCTGACGCCTCCTGCATTTTCTGTTCCAGTTCTTTTAGTGTCTCCTGATAGCTTCCATTTAAAAAGTCCAACGCTTTTTTTACCCGTTCCCCATACTCCTGTGTGGTAATGTTTCCCTGACAGGGCGCCAGGCACTGCTTAATGTGATAATTCAGGCAGGCACGGTCATTCCCACACTCCTTTGGCAGACTCTTGTTACATGTCCGCAGCTGGTAAAGCTTGTTAATCAGGTCAATGGTATCTTTTACCGCCGCTGCGCTGGTATATGGGCCGAAATACCGGGAACGGTCTTTTTTCATTTGCCTGGAAAATAATACCCTTGGATAGCTGTCCCCCATTGTCACTTTAATATACGGATATGTTTTATCATCCTTAAGCATTGTATTGTATTTGGGGCTGTGCTCCTTGATCAGATTATTTTCCAGCACCAGAGCTTCCAGCTCTGAATCTGTAACAATATACTCAAATCGGCTGATAAGGCTTACCATTTTATCAATCTGAGGACCTCTCCCAATATTTTTCCGAAAATAAGACCTGACACGATTGTGCAGGTTGACAGCCTTTCCCACATAAATAATATTGTCCTTTTCATCATACATAATATATACGCCCGGACAATTGGGAAGTTTCTTTAATTCTTCCTGAAAATCAAACATAATTATCCCCCCATAAGGAAGGACATCATTAGATTTTTGCTTGCGCCCTCATAATGATGTCCGGTTTATAAAGCTATTTTATCTTTGCGGCAGCCATTGTGCAATGACTGTTTACTCAAAAAAATCAGAAGGCGCATTGGAAAAACGTCCCGTTGTTCCTCCCTTATTCTGGATTTCCCGTTTTGGTTCCTGTTGCTCTTTATCCGGTTCCTGATAGTTTCCTTCTTCCATCTCCCCGGTTTCGGTTTTTTCACCGCTTTCTTCCTTCTTTTCTTCTTCAGGCTCCTGCGCATCCACAGATGCGGATGATTCAATGCCGGAAGCGTTTTCCGTTTTCTCTTCTTTTCCTTCTTCCGGCTCTGGAAGTCCCTTTTCCTTCCGGTAAATTTTCATAAACTCTTTGCCGCTGATTGTTTCTTTTTCAATCAGATGAGCTGCCAGTTTATCCATCAGTTCCCGGTTTCCTGAAAGCATTTCCTTTGCTTCTTCATAGCATTCTTTCAGCGTTTCCATGACCTCTGTATCCACATCAGCTGCTGTCCTGTCACTGCAGGTAAGCCTTGCTCCGCCGCCCAGATATTCGCTTTCCACTGTGGCCAGCCCCATCAGTCCAAAACGCTTACTCATACCAAAACGCGTAACCATGTTGGTAACAATATTAGTGGCCTGTTCAATATCATTGGCTGCCCCTGTTGTCACATTTCCGAATATGATTTCCTCTGCCGCCCGGCCTCCCAGCAGGCTTACCAGACGGTCATGCAGTTCTTCTTTGGTCTGAAGATACTTCTCCTCCTCCGGCACGTGCATTACATATCCAAGCGCTCCCATAGTTCTGGGGACAATGGTAATCTTTTGCACTGGTTCGGAATTTTTCTGCAAAGCGCTGATTAGCGCGTGGCCCACTTCATGATAGGAGACAATTTTTCTCTCTTCCTTACTCATGATGCGGTCTTTCTTTTCTTTACCAACCAACACCTGCTCCACTGCATCAAACAAATCCTTCTGGGTTACATACTCCCTGCCATGCTGTACAGCGTTTATTGCCGCCTCATTAATCATATTGGCAAGGTCTGCCCCTACTGCACCGCTGGTGGCAAGCGCAATAGCATCTAAATCCACGCTTTCATCCAGATGGACATCTTTTGCATGTACCTTAAGGATTTCCACCCGACCTTTTAAGTCCGGTTTATCCACAATAATCCTTCTGTCAAAACGACCTGGACGAAGCAGCGCCTTATCCAGTATTTCCGGTCGGTTCGTGGCGCCCAGCACCAGAATGCCCTTCGATGTGTCAAATCCATCCATCTCTGAAAGCAGCTGGTTTAAAGTCTGTTCTCTTTCTTCATTTCCACCTCCGTACTTATTGTCACGGCTACGGCCAATGGCGTCTATTTCATCAATAAAAATAATACAGGGAGCGTTTTTGGTAGCTTCCTTAAATAAATCCCTGACGCGGGAGGCTCCCACACCTACATACAATTCAATAAAATCTGAACCTGACAGTGAAAAAAAAGGAACCTTTGCTTCACCTGCCACCGCTTTGGCAAGCAGTGTCTTTCCTGTTCCGGGAGGTCCCACCAGAAGAGCTCCTTTAGGAAGTTTTGCCCCAATCTTTGAGTATTTCCCAGGATTATGCAGAAAATCTACCACCTCCTGCAAGGACTCCTTTGCTTCATCCTCTCCTGCCACATCTTTAAAGGTAATTCCGGTTTCCCTCTGTACATAAACTTTGGCATTGCTTTTTCCAACTCCCATTGGTCCGCCGCCTTTTGACATTTTGCGGAATAAAAAGCTTAGAAGCACCCACATAAGAATAAATGGGAATACATAAGACAGCAAAAAACCGATTACAGCGCTGGTGCCATCCGCCACCTGTCCTTTTACTTCCACATTATACTGGAGAAGTCTGTTTGTCAGTGTATCATCATCCTCTATCTTACCTGTATAGTAACTGACCGAAGGGTTTAACCCATATAGATAAAGAATTGGAGACTGCTGACTTGCCCGCTCTGCCTCAGGCTGGATATACACCCGGTCCGTTCCAATAACCACAGACTGCACCTTCCCGCTCTCCAGCATCTTTATAAACTCATTGTAAGATATTTCCTGTTCCGAATCCCCGGTGATAATCTTCACAAAGGTGCTCACCAAAAGAAGCGACAAAAGCGCTGCTATTACAAACATTATAATATTCTGTCTTCTGGGGTCCCTGCCTGACCCGCCGTTTCCCCCTGACCCATTGCCGCCGTTATTACCGCCGGAGGCGCCGTTTCCACCCAAACCATTGTCAAATTGGTTCAAATTATTTTCACTCATCTACTATTCTTTCCTTTTAAAATTGGTTCACTGGTTAAGTTCACTCCCAGCTTCTTAAATGTTTTAATGTCTACCTCCGAAAGCATTACAGAGGTATGTACCTGACAGTCTTTCAGCTTTGGAAGCTGTTCCAGCGCTTTTCTTGCATTTCCATCCCCCAGCGCAGAAATAGAAAGGGCAATCAGCACTTCATCCGTATGAAGTCTTGGATTCCTGCCTCCCAGATACTTTGTTTTAAGCTCCTGAATAGGCTCTATTGCTTGGGGCGATATTAAATGGGTATCATGAGAAACGCCCCCCAGCGCCTTCAGTGCATTAAGCAGCAGAGCTGCCGATGCTCCTAATAGGTCTGTAGTCTTGGAAGTAATAATTGTGCCGTCAGAAAGTTCAATAGCAGCTGTGGGCACTCCCAGCTCTTCCTCCCGTTTCCGTGCCGCAACTGTCACCTTCCTGTCATCTGTGGTAATCTTTGCCTGTTTCATTAAAAGCTCTATCTTATATACCTCATTTTCTTTGGCTTTTCCTTTAATCAGGCCATTGGCTGCCGCATAATACCTGCGGATAATTTCCATATAAGATGCCTGCCGGCAGACTTCATCATCCAAAATACAGTTTCCGGCCATATTTACTCCCATATCAGTAGGAGATTTATATGGATTTTCACCATAAATCCCTTCAAAAATTGCATTCAGCACCGGGAATATTTCAATGTCACGATTATAATTGACTGTTGTTTCCCCATAAGCCTCCAGGTGAAAAGGGTCTATCATATTGATATCGTTTAAGTCCGCCGTTGCCGCTTCATAGGCAAGGTTTACAGGATGCTTTAAAGGGATATTCCAAATGGGAAAAGTTTCGTATTTTGCATATCCCGCTTTAATTCCCTTTTTATTGTCATGATAAAGCTGGGATAAGCAGGTAGCCATCTTTCCGCTTCCAGGTCCCGGCGCAGTAACTACCACTAAGGGTCTTGTTGTTTCTATATATTCGTTCCTTCCAAAACCTTCATCACTGACAATCAGCGGTACGTTGGACGGATACCCTTCGATTGTATAGTGCAGATAAACCTTCACATTCTTTTTTTCCAGTCTTTCTTTGAAATCTGTCGCCTTTGACTGTCCGGCATAATGAGTCAGCGCCACGCTTCCCACATAGAGTCCTCTGCCTTCAAATTCTTCCATTAGCCGCTGCACATCTTCATCATAAGAAATCCCAAGGTCTCCGCGCATCTTATTCTTTTCAATATCCGCTGCATTTATAACAATAATAATTTCTGCTCTGTCTGAAAGCGTCATCAGCATACGGAGCTTACTATCCGGCTCAAATCCCGGCAATACTCTTGAGGCATGAAAGTCATCAAACAGTTTGCCTCCAAATTCAAGATACAGCTTGTCACCAAACTTATTAATTCTTTCTTCGATATTCTTAGACTGCATCTTTAAGTACTTTTCGTTGTCAAATCCCACTCTCATATGTTAAATCCATCCCTTGTCAACTATCAGATTAATCTCTGCTTCCAGACACTGATATTTATTGTAACACACCCCTGTCAATTATTCCATAAAAAAGGAATGAACTAATATCAATTTTTTATAAAAAGAAAAGTTGACAGCGCCTGTTCCTGATGTTAATATTTTTATATCAAAGCAAAGGCGCTGTGACAACGGTTCATGGCGCCTTTTTTATGTGCACAACCATTTTACATATCTGGGGAGATTGGAGATTATTATGGCAGTAAAGTATGTATTTGTAACTGGCGGCGTGGTTTCAGGTCTTGGAAAGGGAATTACTGCCGCTTCTCTTGGAAGGCTGTTAAAAGCAAGGGGTTATAAAGTCACCATGCAGAAATTGGACCCCTATATTAACATTGACCCTGGTACCATAAACCCCATCCAGCACGGCGAGGTGTTCGTCACAGAAGACGGGGCTGAAACTGACTTGGACCTTGGCCACTATGAAAGATTCATTGATGAAAACCTGGATAAAAATTCAAATGTTACTACCGGCAAAATATATTGGTCCGTTCTGCATAATGAGCGGCGCGGTGTATATGGCGGCGGCACAGTTCAGGTTATTCCCCATATTACCAACGAAATCAAAAGCAGATTTTGCCCAAACCGGGATAACGGAGAAATGCGCATCGCAATAATTGAAGTGGGCGGAACGGTAGGGGACATTGAAAGCCAGCCCTTTTTGGAAGCCATCCGTCAGTTCCAGCATGAAGCAGGACATGAGAATGCCATACTGATTCATGTTACCTTAATTCCCTACTTGAGGACCTCTTCGGAAATGAAGACCAAGCCTACCCAGGCAAGTGTCAAAATATTGCAGGGAATGGGCATTCGTCCTGACATCATTGTGTGCCGCAGCGAATATCCCTTAGATCAGGGAGTCAGGGATAAAATCGCACTGTTTTGTAATGTCCCCCTACACCATGTATTGCAAAATCTTGACGTTGAATATCTGTATGAGGCTCCTCTTGCCATGGAAAAAGAACGCCTTGCTAATGTTGCCTGCGAATGTCTGCATCTTGATTGTCCGGCGCCAGACCTTACCGACTGGGAACTAATGGTGCGCTCTCTTCGTTCACCTTCCGGGGAAGTTACGATTGCACTTGTAGGAAAATATGTACAGCTGCATGACGCCTACATCAGTGTAGTTGAGGCTTTAAAGCATGGAGGGATTTCCAATCACATATCTGTAAATATTAAATGGATTGACTCCGAAACCGTGACAAAGGAAAATGTTGGAAGCCTATTGGCTGACGCAAAGGGCCTTCTGGTTCCCGGCGGTTTTGGTCTGCGGGGCGTTGAAGGCAAAATATGCGCCATTCATTACGCCAGAGCGCATAGCATTCCTTTTCTTGGCCTGTGCCTTGGGATGCAGCTTGCCATTGTAGAATTTGCCCGCCACGTCATAGGTTTTTCTGATGCACACAGCCTAGAACTTAACCCATTCACCTCACACCCTGTAATTACCCTTATGCCAGACCAAAATGGTGTGGAAAATATTGGAGGAACATTAAGACTTGGCTCTTACCCATGCGTGCTCGACAAAACTTCCAGAGCCTATCAATTATATAAGAAAGAAATTATCTGGGAACGTCACAGACACCGCTATGAAGTCAACAACGATTACCGGGACCTTCTGGTTAAACATGGCATGAAGCTTTCCGGTCTGTCACCTGATGGACGCATTGTGGAAATGTGCGAGCTTACAGACCACCCTTTCTTTCTGGCAACCCAGGCGCACCCAGAGCTAAAATCCCGTCCTAACAGACCTCACCCATTGTTCGATGGTTTTATTAAAGCTGCCCAGACCAGCTGTCAATCATAAATTTCCTTTTACTTCCTTATATACTCACACATTAAAGGGCTGCCGCAATTGCGGCAGCCCCTTATCAGCTATTTCAGAAATTACTGAAACAGTCTTGTTATCATGGATTCCTGGTCCATTTGCCTTCTTAGCATCAGGTTGCGGTATTCACTTAACAAATCCTCTTTCTTTTTCTCCGAAATTGCTTTTGGCATATCCAAATCCTCTATCCGGCTTCTGGAGCTTAGTTGTTCTAAGCTTGCACCGGTATTGTAATTATAGGTATGCTCCAGACGGTTGGTCGAAGCGCCAACGTTACTTCTCTGGGCAGATACTTTTTCCAGCGCCTGGTCAATTGCCTTTAAGTCAAAGTTTCCTTTTGTAACGTCAAAATCTGCAATACCCAATGCTTCAAGTGTAGAGTTTGCCATCTGAATAGACATGCCACTTCCATCTGGATTGGTTGCCAGGTGCATATCCGCCATGCTTCCATCAAGCAGCTTCTGCTCATTCAAAGAAGTATCCTTTGCCAGTGACTGGATCCCGTCCTTCAGCTGGTCAATTTCACTTTGGAATGTCTCTCTGTCGGAATCTGAATACAGCCCATTCATGGACTTAACACCCAGTTCACGAATTCTCTGCAGATAATCTGTTATCCCTTCCAGCGCGCCATCTGCCACGTTTAGAACGCCAATGCCATCTTTCGCATTGTCTGCGCCGACATTAAGTCCGTTTTCTTCCCGTTTCATTTTCTGTGCAATAGAAAGTCCCGCCGCATCATCTGCTGCCGTATTAATCCTTTTGCCACTTGCAATATGGGAATATGAATTATATATCCCATTGCCTACTGCCATAATACTCATAGTTACACCTCCTTTTCTATAAGACTGCTTTTATTATATTACATTTTATCGTATGTCTCAAATACATTTTATATATCTTAATTCCATTTTACATTCTAGCATTGTCCACATTATCTTTAAACCATTGATATGCCAGCTTTACGCCTTCCTCCAGTTCTACTTTATGAGACCACCCAAGACTGTGAAGCTTTTCCACATTTGTAAGCTTCCTGGGTGTGCCATCCGGCATGTTTTTATTCCACACAATCTCTCCCTCATACCCAACCACTTTTTTTACAGTCTGTGCCAGGTCACTGATTGTGACTTCCCTGCCTGTTCCAATGTTCACATGCTGCTCCCCTTCATAATTTTCCAGCAAAAACACACAGGCATCCGCCATATCTTCCACATAAAGAAATTCTCTAAGGGGCGTCCCTGTCCCCCATAACTCCACTGAAGGCGCGTCATGAACTTTTGCCTCATGAAATTTCCGTATCATGGCCGGCATTACATGGGAACCCTCAAGGTCATAATTATCATATGGGCCATACAGGTTCGTGGGCATACAGCTGATAAAATTATCCCCATACTGCCTTTTGTAAAACTTGCACATTTCAAGCCCTGCAATTTTGGCAATCGCATATGCTTCATTGGTTTCCTCCAAAGAGCCTGTCAGCAGTGCGTCTTCAGGAATCGGCTGCGGAGCCATCCTGGGATAAATACAGGTACTGCCCAGAAAAAGGAGTTTTTTTACATGATATCTGTGGCTGCATTCAATTACATTACACTGAATCTGCATATTTTCATAAGCAAAATCTGCGGGTGCTGTGTTGTTTGCATTGATACCTCCAACTTTAGCAGCAGCAAGAACCACAACATCAGGTTTTTCCGTCTCAAAAAATTCACGCACCATTGCCTGATTTGTCAGGTCAAGCTCCCTGTGGGTTTTTCCAAATACGTTTGTATATCCCTTTGCCTTTAGATTTCTGACAATTGCGCTTCCCACAAGTCCCCTGTGTCCTGCCACATAAATCTTATCTGTCTTTTCCATCACAATATTTCCTTTCTTTCCCATTCCTGATTATGGCGCTGCTATTTTCCGCAACAATTTCATATATAAAGCAACTTGTCTTCCTATTTATTATACTGATACAGCTCTAATGCAGACACCAGACACCGTATCCTTTGGAATAATCTGGCGCTATACCTGTGGGTTTAACTGTGTATTACATCCTTAAATCCTTCCTTGAGGGTACTGCCTCTGAATATATCTTCTGCCTTTATGGGCGATGCCGGAAAATCAAAATATCCTGTCCTATCCCCTTTTGCCGGATAATAAAAGGTATACCCATGAAGCTGATATGGAACGGTTTCAAAATTCTCATAATCCTTTTGCAAAAGCAAATTGGCTGCACTAAATCCTTTCCCTGTCTCCACACCAAAAATAATAAACTTGTATGTCCCCAAAAGCAAAAGTAAAATCAGATAAACTTTGTACCTGTCCAAATGCGGGCTTATCTTCAAATAGCCATATCCCCACACCAATACAGGAAGCAGCCACAAAAAGACGCATCCATATCGGACCAAAGGCGCACTAAATAACCAGAACAAAAAACATGCTGCCAGAGTTCCCTGCACATGCAAAACCGCCGCCATCTCTCTTTTTCTTTTAATAAGCGCATACATGCCTGACAAAAAAAGCAGAATGAGGCTTCCTAAAGCCATTAGAAGAAAAACCTTATTGCTTCCGTCCAGCCCTTCCACCCACTGGGGCAGCCAGGCAGCAACGTCTTCTCCATATCTTCCCACATCCTTAATTCCCCTGCCCCATACCTGTATTTCTTTTGCATCATATTCCGCCATCCCCTTAGGGATTTTAAAGTCAAAGGAAAATATATCTATAAAAGTCAGTGGGTAAACCAACCATCCTGATAGAATAATATTTCTAATTAAAAATGGCAATAGCGTCATTATCCCTATTCCAATAAACTTTGCGATTTCCCGAAACCGCTTTTCCTTTATCAGCATTGCTGCCGGTTTTAATGCAAGAAGCAAAATCAATGCTCCTGAGAGCTTAACGGTCAGTACCACAAGGCAAAATATACACAGTGCAGCATATGGATAATAGCTCTTTTCCTCCTCTTCAATCAGTTCCAGCCATCTTATAACAATAAAAAACACCATGAGAACCATAAAATAATCAGAGGCAGGCGACACCATCTCGTCAAATATCATCAATAAATAGTATACACTGACAATCCTTGCAAAATCTGAAAGCAATGGCTTTGGCGACCGCCTCCTTCCAAGAGCTTCTATGCAGACCACCGCTAACATGAACGCCAGAAAACCTGCACAACAATGAAAAGACTGTCCCCCCAAAAATGCCATGCTGTAAAGCGCTGACAGACAAAAGGCTGAGCTATTATATGCAAGTCTGCTGTGCAGATTCCCAAGGCCAGGCACAACGCCATATTCTTCAATCCACCGGATGCTCTGTGCATGGTAAAGTCCTGTATCATAGTGTATAAGACCTGTAGACGCGCCATAAGCAAAAACAAGAAACAGCAATAGAATAACCACTGCCCTCACCGGCGTAATTGTAAGCCGGCAAGTATGAAGATTTTCCTTCAGCTCCTTTTTATTAAGAAGCACGCACAAAAAACAGATAAGGAGCAGTATCAGGTTAGCCCATAGTCCCACTTTCCAGAATATACTGAAAAACTGGGAATAAACTGTCACCACCCCTATCCCCGCAAACAAATAGCTTGTCTCTTTTTTGCAGCGGAAGCTATTGCTGCCTGAAATCACTTTGACGCATGCAAACCCTGTCACATAGCAGGTAAACAGCATATACAGCCAGATTACTATCACAGAAAGCATTTAATAATCCTCATCCTATTCGTAAGACCCTATTTTTTTCCATGGCTTTCTTTATACTCATTGCTGCTTATTCCCAAAATCTGTCTTAAATCAGCATCCATCATCATGGACACCAGTCCCCGGAAATCCACTTTTCGCTTCCATCCAAGAATTCTTTCCGCTTTGGCAGCATTTCCCCACAAAAACTCCACCTCTGCCGGCCGGTAAAATTCCGGGTTGACATCTACCAACAGTTTTCCAGTGTCAGCGTCATAACCTTTTTCGTTAATACCGCATCCTTCCCATCTGATATTTATTCCCACTTCTTTAAATGCCTCTTCCACAAACTCTCTTACTGTATGTGTTTCATTCGTGGCAAGCACATAGTCGTCCGGTTTTTCCTGCTGCAGCATCATCCACATGCCTTCCACATAGTCTCCGGCAAATCCCCAGTCACGCTTGGCATTTAAGTTGCCAAGAGAAAGCTTTTCCTGCTTTCCTGCAACAATTCCTGCTATCGCAAGCGTAATTTTTCTGGTAACGAAATTTTCTCCCCTTCTTGGGGATTCATGGTTAAATAAAATACCATTGCAGGTAAACATATTATATGATTCCCTGTAATTCACAGTTATCCAGTAAGAGTACAGTTTTGCCGCACCATAAGGACTTTTGGGATAAAAAGGGGTGCTCTCGCTTTGAGGCGCCGTTTCGGCAAGCCCGCCAAATAATTCCGAAGTAGAAGCCTGATAATACCTGCAGTTCCCCCCGTTTACCCGGATTGCCTCAAGTAACTTTAACGTGCTGACTCCGGTTGCTTCTGCCGTATATTCCGGGACCTCGAAGGATATGCCCACATGGGACTGTGCCGCAAGATTATAGACTTCTGTGGGGCGGATCTCCGCTATCAGGCGCATCAGGTTGCTGGAATCTGTCATATCTGCAAAGTGGAGAAAAAACTTCACCTTATGATAATCTGATTGCAAAATATGGTCAATACGTGACGTATTGCTGATGCTATGCCTTCTGACCAGACCATGCACTTCATATCCCTTATCCAGCAAAAATTCTGCCAGATATGAGCCATCTTGTCCTGTAATTCCTGTAATTAATGCTATCTTCTGCATAAATCTCTCCTTTAATTTATAATATTTGCCTGTAGAAAATATATTCTTTTATAGTAATCCTCCATGCTGCCAAAACCTGCAAATTTGAATGTCGCCGTAAATTTGTCTGTTAAAAATTTATCTTTCACAGTATGCCCCTTCTACAGACTAACTACAATAACTGCAATTATGATTCCCAAAACTGCCCCCATTAAAACCTGCAGCGGCGTATGTCCCACCAACTCTTTCAGCTTAGCTTCCGCGCTGATTTCTTTTCCCATATTGACAAAAATTTCCAGCATCTCATTTAATACTCTGCCCTGTATACCGGTTTCCCTGCGCACACCCATAGCGTCATACATGACTATAATGGCAAGCATCAGAGTAACTGCAAACTCAAAGCTGCCGCCGCCATATTTCATTCCTGCCGCTGCAGCCATACTGCAAACAGTAGCAGAATGGCTGCTTGGCATTCCGCCGCTTCCCACCATACGTTCCGCCACAAACTTTTTATTAATTATAAAATGTATCAATGTTTTCAATACCTGTGCAACAAGCCAGCCAAGAGCCGCCGAAACAAAAATTTGGTTTTGAAGTAAATCGTCAATAAAATTCATATCCATCCCTTTCAATGATTGCGTTTTTATTTTACCCTTTTATTTCAATTTAGACAAGCGCTTATCAAAATCAATATTTATTTTACAGGACTTTGTCGTTTTTCTGTACGCATTTTTACTAATCGTAATAATTTCTTAATATTTACGTATAACTTTTTACACATTTTGCTAGTGACGACAGTTTTCTTATATGCTATAATAGCAATCGTGTGGTTTTATGCTAATTATTAAATTAATACGTGGAAAGTGAGGAAACCGGATGAAAAGATTACAAGCTCTTTTTCTTGTAGCCTTGTCTTCATCTCTTTTATTATGCGGTTGTGGAGATAATGCTGCACCATCGACAATACAGCCAGTTGTTGAACCTATTGTTGAAACACAGTCCGAGCCCCAGGAAGAAAATTCTTCTATGGAAGATGAAACAGCCGAAACCGAGACGCCCCCCAGGGAAGGTCTGGCAAGAAGCCGGATTACCAACGAATGGATAGATGAGGACATTGCCAACACCCGACCTATTGCTGTAATGATACCCAATTCCAAAACAGCCAGCCATTATGGACTTTCAAATGTATCCGTACTTTACGAATGCAATGTGGAAGGCAGCATGACTAGGCTGATGGCCGTATTTGATGACTGGAGCAATGTTGAAAAGTTAGGCAATGTAAGAAGCTCCCGCGATTATTACATATATTGGGCTTTTGAATGGGATGCAATTTATATTCATTATGGCGGTCCTTTTTATATAGATGACCTGATTAACAGAACCGATACACAAAATATCAATTGTATTGAATACAGCAATGCCTCTTTCCGGGATACAGCAAAGAATTCTACAGATAATGCTTTCTTAAGTACAGACAGAATTAAAAATGCCGCCTCCCACTATGGTTATCCTTTGGAATACCGGGACGGATATGCAGACGAACGCCATTATCTGTTTACCCCTGAAAGCAGCCCCAACACACTGGAACAATATTCTGATGCAATCACTGCCGGCAAAGTTGATATGTCTCCCGCCTATCCGGTGACAAACTGCTATTTCCAATACAACGAGGAAACAGGCCTGTATGACAGATACCAACATTTATCCGGTGACAGTGAGGGGCCTCATATTGACCTTGCTAACAATCAACAACTTGCATTTAAAAATCTGCTGGTACAAAATACATATTTTGAAGTCCGTGACCAAAAGGGGTATCTTTCCTTCCAATGCCATGATGATACCCGTGATGGATGGTTTTTCACAAATGGCAGGGGAATCCATGTAACCTGGGAAAAAACTTCTGATTATGGTGCCACCAGATATTATGATGATGATGGAAATGAAATAAAGTTAAACACAGGTAAAACCATGGTATGTATTTTGGAAGATGGTGATACTTTTAAGGTTGATGAAAACACAATAGGCGCTGATTAATTATATAAAAAAACCCTGCATAAAGCAGGGTTTTTATTTATTTTTTTATGCCAAGTTCCAGCCGGTTTATTGCAGAGAAGATAGCTCTTGCAGATGCTCTTGTAATATTGGAGCTAACTCCCACACCATAAGTTACCCTGCCATCATCTGCATCAAGCAGATGGATATATGCTGCAGCCTGGGAATTAGAACCGCTTTGCAGTGCATGTTCTTCATAATCCAGGACTTTAATTCTTGCATTAAGTTCCTGCTGTAGTCCTCTTTGTATAGCATCAATTGGACCGTTCCCCACTGCTTCAAATCTTTTTTCTTCCCCATGGTATGTGTATACCACTGTCACACCAGTATCAAATTCGGACCGGACCTCATCGCTTAAATCGTCTACCCGAAGTTTACGGAAGTGAACAGGCTCTTTCTTATCCAGATATTCTTCGCGAAAGGCCTTCATTATTTCATCTGGTGAAACCTCTCCTTGCTTCTCTGAAATAGCCTGAATAACATTGGCAAACTCTCTGTGCATTCCTTTGGGAAGTTTAAAGCCAAAATACGTATCCATGATAAAGGCCACACCGCCTTTTCCTGATTGAGAGTTGATACGCACAATTGGTTCATATTCTCTCCCAATATCAGAAGGGTCAATGGGCAGGTAAGGAACCTGCCAGTATTGGCTTTCACGTTCTTTCATCGCCCTGACGCCTTTATTAATAGCATCCTGATGGGAACCTGAAAAAGCAGTGAACACCAGTTTGCCCGCATAGGGATGTCTGGGATGAATCGCAATCTTACAGCATCTCTCATATAACTCAATGATCTCATTAATTTTTTCTATATTGAGTTCAGGATTGACTCCTTGGGAAAACATATTATAGGCTATGTTGAGCACATCCACATTTCCTGTTCTTTCCCCATTTCCAAACAAAGTTCCTTCCACTCTCTGAGCGCCTGCCAACATTGCCAGCTCTGCCGATGCCACGCCGCATCCCCTGTCATTATGAGGATGTACGCTTAAAATTATCGTATCCCTGTTTTTAAAATGACAGTTCATCCATTCTATCTGGTCAGCATATACATTTGGCGTATTCATCTCTACTGTAGATGGCAGGTTTATAATAATCGGATTTTCCTTATCAGGCCCCCATGTCTCCTGTACAGCTGTACAAATCTCAAGAGCAAAATCCAGTTCTGTGCCAGTAAAGCTTTCTGGTGAATATTCTAAAATGATTTTCCCTGGAAATTTAGCCGCACGCTCCTTTACCATTTGTGTGCCCTTTACAGCAATTTCAATGATTTCCTGCCGACTCATGCCAAACACTACGTCACGCTGCAGCGTTGATGTAGAGTTATAAATATGCACAATTGCTTCTTTACACCCCTCAATGGACTCAAATGTACGGTCAATCTGCTCTTCACGGCACTGGCTAAGCACCTGGATACGTACATCATCAGGAATCATTTTTCTGTCAACCAGCTGACGCAGAAAGTCATATTCAATCTGACTTGCTGCCGGGAATCCAATTTCAATCTCCTTAAAACCAAGATTTATAAGATATTGGAACATTTCGATTTTTTCACTCACAACCATAGGGTCAATCAGCGCCTGATTTCCATCCCTTAAGTCCACACTGCACCAGATGGGAGCCTTTTCTATCTCTTTGCCAGGCCACTGCCTTTCCGGATAAACAACCACCGGATTTTTTTTGTACCGCATATAATTCAACATATTTTCTCCTCTCCTGCCATTTAAGTCTTCCCTGCCTGCCCTCTGCATATTATAAAGCCGATCCCAACGCATGGACCGGCTTAACTTTACATACGCTCTTTTGGAGCTTTGGGGCTTACTCTCCCAAACCACTTTCAATTGCTTTTATCAGAGTCTGCAGCGCCGCAGTCTCATCCTCTCCCTCACAGACAAATTCAATTTCATCACCGCATTTGACACAAGCACCCAAAACGCTTAACACACTTTTTGCATTTGCTGTACTATCCTTAAATTTAAAGGTGATTAATGATTTAAACTGCATCGCCTCTTTACACAGGATGCCGGCCGGCCTTAAGTGAAGACCTGTAGGGTTCTTAATTACCACCTTCTGGCTTACCATACTCATTTCCCTCCAATTTCTTTTCTGCCTGATGAGCCTTGTCAATACCTTCTTAATATCACTATAACATTTTTTCTGCTCTTTCTCAAGCTTTTCCACCCGCTTAGAGCATGATATTCTGAATCAGCTCCGCTAACTGTCTGGCATCATTTTCAATCATTTTCTGGTCTTTCCCCTCAATCATAACCCGGACCAGTGGTTCTGTTCCAGACGGACGGATGAGCACTCTTCCCTCTCCCGCAAATTTATCAGTAAGCTTACGAATCGCTTCCTCAATCTCCGGATACTCCATATATTTTTCCTTTTTATGGTTAGGAACCTTTGCATTCACAAGCGCCTGAGGAAGCACTTCCATAACAGACGCCAGGTCCGAAAGAGTTTTTCCTGTTTCCACCATTACTTTTAATAAATGTAATGCGCTTAAAAGCCCATCTCCTGTGGTATTCTCTTTCAAAAAGATAATATGGCCAGACTGCTCTCCTCCAAGACTGGCATTAATCTCCTTCATACGTTCCAGAACATACCGGTCTCCCACCTTCGTCTGTTCCACATGAATGCCATTCTTTTCTGCCATAAGGAAAAATCCCAGGTTACTCATAACAGTCGCAACAATTGTATTGTTTACAAGCTCTCCCTTTTCTTTCATGTGATTGCCCACAATGGACATGACCTGGTCGCCATCGACTACATTCCCCAGTTCATCCACTGCCAGAAGTCTGTCAGCGTCCCCGTCAAAGGCAAGACCAATATTAGCCTTTTCATATACCACTCTTGCCCTAAGCTCCTCCATATGGGTTGAACCGCAGTTAGCATTAATATTTGTTCCATCAGGCATGTTATGAATTGCTACAACATTTCCTCCCAATTCCCTTAAAGCCTCCACCGCAGTATAATAGGCAGCTCCTTCCGCACAGTCCACAACAATTTTTAAGCTGGTCAGGTCAACACTTACAGATTGGATAGAATGATTAATGTACTCTTCTCTTGCATCTGTACGGTATTTTATTTTTCCTACATTAGGACCTATCGGAAAACGGATACCGTTCATTCCGCTTTTTATTATGGATTCTATTTCGTCTTCCAATGCATCCGGAAGCTTATAACCGTTTCCGTCAAAGAATTTAATCCCATTAAATTCTACTGGATTATGGGAAGCAGAAATCACAACTCCTGCATCAACTTTATATTTTCTGGTAAGATATGCCACTGCCGGTGTTGGAATTACCCCCACATATACCGCATTAGCTCCCACCGAGCAAATTCCCGCCATAAGTGCATTTGCAAGCATATCCCCGGATATTCTTGTATCACATCCTACCATAATCGTTGGCTTGTGCATGTTTTCTTTTGTAAGTACATATGCTCCTGCCTGGCCCAACTGCATGGCAAGCAGTGGGGTCAGTTCGTCATTTGCCACCCCTCTGACACCATCTGTACCAAATAATCTGCTCATTTTACTCCTCCATTCCTTTTTACACCTATATACAAATCAGCTTTTATTCTTCTCCCTCTTTAGTTATCTCCAATGTTACCCTGACCGGACTAGGCTGGGACACTTTCTCTGGTAAAATAAAATCAACTTCAATTGTATATAATCCAGGCTCCAGTTCTTCTATCCCCTGCTGGCGCATCCATTTTTCAATATCAATGGTCCCTGCTATATCATCCTGCAATATCGCAGACAAGTCTCCCGAAAGCCCTACAATATTCAGATAAATTTTTTCGTTTTGTCCTGGAAAGCTTGCACTATATCCCTGTGGTGTATTGATAATCTCAATCTTTTCCTCCTGGACCTCAATTCTTCTGGAGGCTTCCCCCTGAATATGCACTGTAATCGTCCTTACTGCATCAGCCGGGTCTGCAAGGAATACACCATCTGGAAGATACTGACGAATATCTACTTCTTTCACAAGACTTTCTGTCATATCCGTAATATCCAATACCTCTTCAGGCACTTCAACAGAACTGATATTTCTAATAGCGCTTGCCTTTCCTGCTACTTTAACAGACGCACCATTGCCATCAATCTCCCCTGTATATCTAAAGCCGGATGCCGGGTTGCCAGTCACTCCAAAGTTCACAGGAATGGTTGCAGTAGGCCAGATATTTATCTTTACGCCTACAGTTTTTATATTCATCGTAATATTGTTTTCTTCAATGTTTACTAACTTGTCATCTGAATCATAAAGTTTAATCTCTGCATTTGTCACAATGTCACTGCTCATTCCATCAACTTCCACATTTACAGAAGCTCTAGCTACTCTGTCAATAACTGACTGAGGACCGGATATCCTCACCAGATTCTGGTCAGTCGTAATGTCCCCTGCAATAAAGCCGCTTTCCACCTCTCCCGATATGGATGCTTTAAGGCTCAAAGCTTTATTTCTTTTATTCTCGATTTTAAGTTTGACTGTATCTATACTTCCTTCCATGCTGTTAATCTGACTGTTGGATATATTTGTGGCCAGCTTAATGGAAATAGTGTCAAGACTGCTAAGTTCATTAACATCTGCCGTTGCAATAATATTTTCTGCCGTCAGTTCATTTTGGACAGACCGGGGCGCTCTCACCGTCACACGGCTTATCAGGTCACTTCCTTCAATTACATCATACACCCTTCCGGAATCTGTAATTAAATCCGTGTTCAGCAAAGTTACCGGTATATTATAATAGTAATCAGTTACCACTGGATTATTGGCGCTTGTTACCACCAGCCATAGTATAATCGCCAGAAGAACAGATGCCAGCTTTAGTCCAATGTTATTTGTCAACCTATTTTTCACCCTTAGACCGTCCCTTCCATATAATTCTCTTCCGGGTTTCTTCCTCCGGCTTATTCTGTATTTCCCTTAATTTCTCCTTCAATTCCTCACCGGTTACTCCTCGTGTAAGCGCTCCTTCATAGGCCACACTGATTTTCCCTGTTTCTTCAGACACAATAATAGTCATGGAATCTGTCACTTCCGAAATTCCCACGCCCGCCCTGTGCCGGGTTCCCAGCTCTTTGCTAAGCATCATATTATCAGAAAGCGGAAGGTAACAGGTTGCAGATGTAATCCTGTTTCCCCTGACAATCACAGCTCCATCATGAAGAGGCGTATTATGCTCAAAAATATTTATCAGAAGCTGGCTTGTAATAATTCCATCCACGTCTATGCCTGTTCTCTCATATTCCGCTAAGCTTTGTTCCTGTTCTACCACAATAAGGGCACCGGTTTTCACCTTGCCCATCTCTACACATGCTTTTGCAATCTCATTAATTGTTTTGTCCGAAAACCTTCCTTCCGCCATGTTCCTTCCAACCTCAAAGGGAAACAGCGAGCTTATAATATTCTTTCTCCCAAGTTCATCCACGGCCTTGCGCAGTTCAGGCTGTAATATTACCACAACTGCCGTTGCTACCACACCTAAGAGGTTATTCACAATCCAAAGAATGGTGTTCATTTCAAAACGTGCAGCTATGAGAATAAATACAGCAATAACAATGATACTCTTAAGAAGTGACCAGGCTCTTGTATTTTTAATCCATACCAGGATATTATATATCAGGAATGAAAGAATCAATATTTCCACAATGTCCGACCACCTGACCCCCGATACACGTGACAGGTATGCTTCTACAGCTTCTAATCCTTGTAACATTTAGTTTTCCCCATTATTAACTTATTTTGTATGTTCCCCATTACTGTTTTTTGGCCTGTGCACTTGCATATTTCTTTTTGGGAGTGTTAATCCGCTTCACAGTTTTAGATGGTGTTGCCACTGTAATTTTGGGTATGGCTTTTACATAATAGTAGTATTCATCATCCTCAAACTGTACTTTTTCCGCCCTGCTGTAGTCCACATGAAAAGCAAAGAATTCAATCACCTTTACAATCAGCACCGAAAAAACAGTTCCCACTATAATGCCTCCAATTGACACATTAGTGTCAAACATTAAATCTCCCACCAAAAGCATCATCACATTCGCCAGCGCACCTGTGATAATGGCAATTGTCCATGCGTGGTCAACAGACATTCTTTTAATTAAATATACGATTACAATGGTAACAGCAAAAGCGGCAACTGTCAGCATCATGTCCTTATTATTCAAAAACCCGTCAACAATAAACCTGAATTTAGTAGCTATGTCATCCGTATCCATACCGGAAATCGCCGTAGCGCTTTCAGCCATATAGCTTACCAGATAGCTAGCAAGCACCCCACATCCCACAGAAACCGCGCTTGCAGGCGTACCCACAAGCCCCATGGCAAGAGGAACTGCGTATGGAATCTTAAGCGCAAAGCAAATGGGAGTTATTAAAACCACCAGTGTGTCCTTTGGCGAGAACCTGAAATAAAGCAGAAACATAACCAGAAAAAGTACAAGCGCAACAGCCGCACACTCAAGCGATAAGGCATAAAGATGCAGCACGGTAAAGGCTGCCGCCACAAATATAATAAAATTTGCCGGCATAAAAGAACATAGCAGCGAAACAATTAGCACAATTGATATATTGTCCAGCCTGTGCATATATCCTATCCTGCCATTAATCATCATCAGTGCAATAAGCGCCAAAACCAGTTTTAGCAATGGTTTCAAATATACTTCATACTTACTTATAAAATTTTTAATGTACTGTTTTGCAACAAGCAATGTTGTCATATGGTCTTCCTCATTATTTCTCATACATTCCTGCTAATTTTTTCAGACTGTTATAATAATTACGCAGGTTTTTCTTAGCCCTGCTGTACCGGGTGGCATACAGAGCATAGGATATAATACCATATGCCCCCACCATACATAAATACAATATTATAATATTTTTTCCAAATGCAAGCAGGTCCATTTTATATACTTCCTGCATAAGTTCTTCAAAATTATAAAATACATAAACAGCAAGCAGCGCAAGAAAAGATATCGTAGCAGCAATCACTGACTTCAACAGCTGGAAACCGATATAATCACTCCTGAAATAATTTAGTACTGAAATATCCCTTTCCCCTCATTTGCTTCGTAAG
>CAMUHA010000021.1 GCA_947088515.1 uncultured bacterium | reverse complement strand
CTCCGGAATGAAAAGACTGTAAGATAGCAACGATATCTGCCTGATATACAAGTGCATACATAATTCCAGCCATTACAAATGCAGTAAGCACATCAAACATGGAGTGCTGTTTAATAAACACAGTAGAAAATATAATGGAAACGCATATAATTAAAGACACAATACGTAATTTCCCACCAAATTTGTGTATGGTCTGCAAGAGAGCATTTCCTTCACTCCGTTTGTCTTTCAGACAATGCACTACTGCCAGATGAGCGCCGATAGAATTATATACATGAATACTGGGCCATAAATTAGTAGGGGTATCCGTATTGTATAAATGTGCAATCAGCCTTGTAAAAATATTATCTCTGGGCATTTCTATGGGGCGAAGGTGATGTCCATTAGGCAGGAGAGTGGAAACAATAAGAAAAATGGTCATTCCAGTAAAAAGGAATACACAGGTCTTGATATATTCCTGTTTATTCATAAAAAAGCAGTATAAAACGACTACTGACACATAAGCAAACCATATAAAATAGGGAATGACAAATACCTCACAGAAAGGAATGGCATCATCAATTTTCATATGGATGATGGTCTGAGGCACCACGGTTTTTTCCAGATACACAAACCAGGTGCAGTATATAATAGCATAGATGATAAGCGGTATAGCATGCTTATATTTTTCGTAATACTTTTTCACAATAGAATCTCCTCTTAATCATTCCGCATATTACAGGTTCATATGCGGCATAGTGTTTGTAAAATTTTGAAATTACCCTTTAGGGTTTATAACAAAAACTGTAATTGCTGTTGTCTGCATGTGAGGGTAATATCATAACTTTTTATATAAACCTCTCCATCAGTATGTACCCACAAAGGGTCAGAGGATATAACACGGACTTTTGATGCCGTATAATGACTGATTCCCTTAAAACGGTAATGAGTACCCTTAAATGCGGTAGGAAGCGCTACAAGAGCAAGTATCTTGGGAATATTACCAATGACACACACGTCTATCAGTCCATCCGTATAATCAGCAGTGGGACAAAACTTAAAACCGCCGCCTTCATACCGGTGAATCATGCTGGCTACAAATAAAAACTTTGGCAGATAAATGGGTTCCCCATCATCAAGTATAACTGTGCAGATAACTTTTCTTGCCAGTAGCAGTTGTTTTAGTGCAATGCCAAGATAGGTCAGCTTCCCAAGACCGATTTTGTTTAAAATATCCTTAAACCGGGAGGTAAGCGCTTCCTGACAAACGGCAGCGTCAAATCCAATACCACAGCTTACAGCAAAATACCGTTTAAAAGGTGAACTTTCATGCCGCAGGCTGGGAGCCTGTTCGCATGAGAGGTATCCAAGGTCCATAAGGCGGGGCTGACAGCAGGATAAAATGTTATCCAGTATTTTAAGAGGGTCCCTGGGAAGCATTAAATCCCTTGCCATGTCGTTACTTGAACCAGTAGGAATATAGCCAACCTGTACCCTGCTAAAATCAGAAATCCCCTGCAGGACTTCATTTAAAGTTCCGTCACCGCCAAGAACAATCAGTTTTAAAATGATTTCAGTGCTATTTTTAAGCACAGAAGCAGACAAGTCACGAACCAGCTTAACAACGTGACCAGCTTCTTTGGACAAAAAAACCTTATATTCAATATCCTTTTGGACAAGAGCCGGTTCAACAACAGACCAGAGTTTTGCGCCCTGACCGGATTTTGAAGCCGGGTTTACAATGATATAATACATAATTATGCTCCTGCGTGCTGCAGGATGTGTTTATATTTTTCTGACTTAAAATTCCGTTACACTTCCCTGCTGAAATCTTTCCCTATTTTAGCAGTAATTCTGACATGAGTAAAGGTTTTTTGGCATATTCTATAAATCTTAAGGATTACTTAGGATATTTTTTATATTATTTAGAATTATATTCTTTAGAATTTAAATGAAAACAAAAGGTTTTTTTCATAATAAGTTTATGCTATAATAATCCAAATTTGTCTCTCTGTCATACTATAACAGGTTACTTGTCTTATGGAAAAGCGCTTGAGAGGACAATTATGGAACTGGAAACAATAATGGTCCGAACAAGCGCCCAGAGCAAATTCTGACGAAGAAGGCGGGAGAATTTGTTCTGCTGGAAAAGGCGCTTGAGAGGACAATTATGGAACTGGAAACAATAATGGTCCGAACAAGCGCCCAGAGCAAATTCTGACGAAGAAGGCGGGAGAATTTGTTCTGCTGGAAAAAGCGCTTGAGAGGACAATTATGGAACTGGAATAGGAGGAAGAAAATGTATTCACTTGATGAAGTAAGAAATATTGACCCGGAAATTGCACAGGCGATAGTGGATGAGCAGGAAAGGCAGAACAGTCATATTGAACTAATTGCCTCTGAAAACTGGGTAAGCAAAGCGGTTATGGCAGCCATGGGAAGTCCGCTGACCAATAAGTATGCGGAAGGATATCCGGGAAAGCGTTATTATGGCGGATGCCAGTGTGTTGATGTGGTTGAGAATCTTGCCATTGAAAGAGCAAAGGAGCTGTTTGGCTGTGATTATGCCAACGTACAGCCTCATTCAGGCGCGCAGGCTAATCTTGCTGTGCAGTTTGCCATCTGCAATCCGGGGGATACGATTATGGGAATGAATCTCGACCATGGCGGACATCTGACCCATGGAAGCCCGGTGAATATTTCAGGCAAATATTTTAAAATTGTTCCTTATGGTGTAAATGATGATGGTTTTATTGATTATGACAAACTTAGGGAAACTGCATTAGACTGTCATCCCAAAATGATTATTGCAGGCGCATCTGCATATGCAAGAACAATTGATTTTAAGAAGTTCAGGGAAGTAGCAGATGAGGTGGGAGCTGTGTTGATGGTAGATATGGCACATATTGCGGGGCTGGTTGCAGCCGGACTCCATCCAAGTCCTATTCCCTATGCGGATGTAACTACCACAACAACCCATAAAACCCTGCGTGGTCCCAGAGGAGGCCTTATCCTTGCTGGAAAAGAGGCGGCTGAAAAATATAACTTTAATAAGGCAATATTCCCCGGCATTCAGGGAGGACCTCTGATGCACGTGATTGCAGCAAAGGCAGTGTGTTTTAAGGAAGCGCTGTCAGAGGAATTCAAGGTTTACCAACAGGGAATTATCAACAATGCGAAGGCGCTGTGCAAAGGACTTATGGACAGGAATATTAAAATTGTATCCGGCGGCACTGATAATCATTTGATGCTGATGGACCTTACCACATATGGCCTTACAGGCAAGGCAGTGGAGAAGATGCTGGACGAGGCGCACATTACCGCTAACAAAAACACCATTCCAAATGACCCGAAATCTCCGTTTGTGACAAGTGGAATCCGCCTTGGCACTCCGGCGGTTACTTCAAGGGGAATGAAGGTTGAGGACATGGACAAAATTGCAGAAGCAATTGCAATGATTGTCAAGGGGGGTGAAGAAAAAATTCCGGAAGCAAGAAAAATTGTGCAGATGCTTACAGATAAATACCCCTTAATATAATATAGAAACCTGAAAAACATCCGACCGTAAGACGCCCGGAACAATATAGAACGTAAAGAGGAAGGATGCGGCGCTGGAATTAGGAGGACAAAACTTTGGGAAAAGAAAATGAAAACTCGGAATCAAAGACTTATTCTTATAATTATGAAGAATATGAAGAGCAGGGTAAAGGTCCGGGAACTATGGTTAAGGACATTTTGGAAGATGATGCTTTGCCCCGGTTAAAAGAGCTGATAATTGGTGACTGGGGGAACTCCTGGGAAGATGACTGTCAGGAAATACTGGATGGCATAGTGGAGAATGCCGGAAGATTTTCTCATATTGAGAAACTGTTTATTGGCGATATGGACTATGAAGAATGTGAAGTGTCATGGATTATGCAGGGGGATTACAGCCAGATTTGGGCTGCTCTTCCGAAGCTTAAGGAACTGACCATTAAAGGCAGTATGGAATTGGAGCTGGGACAGATTGTACACGAAAACCTGGAGTCGCTGACCATTATCTGTGGCGGCCTTCCGTCATCAGTTCTTTTGTCTGTTCAAAATGCCAAGCTTCCAAATTTAAAAAAATTGCTTCTTTACATTGGTGTGGACAATTATGGGTTTGACGGAAATGCGGATACAATAAAGGAGCTGCTGGAAAAAGCTGATTTTCCGGCGCTTACTTATCTGGGAATCGTGGACAGTGAAATACAGGATGAACTGACCACTCTGGCGCTGGAGAGCCATTTTATGGGACAGATAGATACTCTTGATTTGTCGCTTGGAACCCTGACAGATAAAGGCGGGGCGCTTTTATTGGAAAAACTTCCAGAGTATCCAAATGTAAAAAAACTGGATGTCCATTATCATTATTTGTCTGACAAGATGGCAGAGCAGCTAAAAATGCTTCCTATAGAGGTGGATGTTTCAGAGCCTAATGAACCAGATGAATATCATGGCAGGATTTATATGAATGCCATGCTGACAGAATGAGACAGGCGGTTCTTCTTGGAAATCCTGATACAAAAAGAACTTGTTATTTTGGGCAGGCGGCAGCAGGCCGTCTGCCTGTCCTGCTGGCAGACTGGAAAGGGTGGAGAGAACAGCTGCCGGAAGGTGATATGATTTTAAAAATTGACCCTCCACTTTGGGAAAGCTGTGCGCTGGGAGAGCTGGAAGAACTTACCAGGGATTATATTGCCCAGCTTATGGAGATTTCCTATCTTGCCCAAAATGACAGTACAGAGTTTTTTAACCACCCAAAGGCAATAGCGTTTCTATTAGACAAGAGGGCGTGTAAGCTTAGACTGATGGAAGCTGGGGTTCCGGTTACAGAACCCTTAAAGACAGATATCCATTTGGCTGGAGCAACAGATACAAAGAATCAGGATAGCCTTTTAATACATGGAGAAATGATAAAAAATTGTCGGAGAAAACAGAATGCGGAAGCGCTTATGACGCTAATGGAAAAGGAAAGAGTGCATCAGGTTTTTATTAAACCCAATAAAGGTTCTGGTGCGGCTGGTGTGGCGGCCTTTCGCATACAGCCTGCCACAGGACAAATGGCGCTTTACACCTGCTGCCTTCTGCACCCGGAGTTTGGACTGGTAAATACCAAACGTCTGCGACGCTTATCAGAGCCGGATGAAATTTTTCCTCTGCTGGAAGCTGTGCTGCAGATGAACTGCCTTGTGGAACGCTGGTATGCAAAACCACAATACCAGGGATTTTCTTATGATTTACGTGCCGTGTTTCAGGAAGGAAAGATGGATTTTCTATTAGCAAGGCTTTCCAGGGGACCGATTACAAATCTTCATCTAAACAACCATCCGGTAAGCGCAGCGCAGCTGGGACTTCCGGCGTCAGTGATGGAGTCTGTTTTTCATACCTGTCAAAGGGCAATGGAATGTTTTCAGGGGCTTAGAAGCGCGGGGATTGATTTATTGCTGGAAAAAGGAAGCCAGGAACCAAGAATTATTGAAATGAATGCCCAGGGAGACTTGATTTATCAGGATATTTATAATCAAAATAGAATATATGATCATCAGGTAGAAATAATGAAAAGATATGTAGAGGGTTGAATATGGAGAGAAAAACAGAGCAGGAAGTTCCTGTACGGCTTTTTAGTTCGTCTGGAAAGAAAGAAAAACTGTCTGTGGACATGGGACAGGTGGTGGGGGCCTGTGATATTCTGTTCGTATGTCTGGATACGCTGCGTTATGATGCGGCAATGTGGGAGGAAGCAGAAGGAGGGACGCCGGCGCTTAGTCAGTATGGCACATGGGAGGAATGTCAGGCCCCAGGAAATTTTACATATCCTTCTCATCATGCCATGTTTGCGGGATTTCTTCCCTGCAGATATAATGCAAAGAGCATAGCAGAGAGAGAACTGTTATTTTTTCCAAAGTCAATTGGACTTGGAAACAAAGTCCCAAAGGGAGCCTTTGGATTTTCTGGGAGCACGATAATGGAAGGGCTGGAGAAAGAAGGCTATGAAACCTGGTGCGTGGGTGGTGTATCTTTTTTTGATAAGCGGTCTGATATTGGCAGGGTATTTCCGGGATACTTCCAGAAAAGTTACTGGCATCCCTCTTTTGCCTGTCCGGTAAAGGACAGCACAAAAAACCAGGTGGATTTTATTTTGAGAAAGCTGGAAGAACCAGGTCTTGATAAACATATTTTCCTATATCTTAATGTGGACGCCATTCATTATCCCAATTACTTTTATCTGGATGGGGCTTCACATGACAGTCTGGAAAGCCACAGGGCGGCTCTGCGGTATGTGGATGGAGAGCTGGGAAGGCTGTTTAAGGAATGGAAAAAGCGGCGGGGCGATACCTTTGTTATCTGTTGCTCGGACCACGGAACCTGCTATGGGGAGGATGGCTGCCAGTTTCATGGCATTAATCATCCGGCAGTTAACCGGATTCCCTATAAACATTTTTTCCTGATGTGACATAAGGCTTTTAAGGCAATGTGTTTTAAGTATACAGACAGAAAGGAAAATGGATATGGAGCCTTATGTGCAGTACATGTACAGCTATCCTCATAAAACAGCATATCGACCGCTTAAGGATGTTTCCTTTAAAAACTATGCCCATCATCTTTCAGAGGGAGGGCATGGCTTGTATCTGCATGTTCCTTTTTGTCAGGCAAAGTGTGGTTACTGCAATTTGTTTTCTGTTACCGGACAGGGGGAAAAAGAAGCGGATAAGTATTTGGACGCAGTGGAGCGTCAATGCAGGCAGTATGCTGAAGTTCTTAAGCCGTTAAATACGGAATTTTCCCAACTGGTAATTGGGGGTGGCACACCTTTACTTTTGACAAAAGAGCAACTGGAACGAATGTTAGCACTGGTGGATAAGTATTTCCGGTTTTGTAAGGAGCGGGAAGTGGTGGTGGAGACAGCGCCAAACCAGACAACAGAAGAGAAACTGGAGATATTGCAGCGGGCAGGCGTTACCAGAGTGAGCCTTGGCGTCCAGAGTTTTTCGGAAAGGGAACTTGCAGCTTTAAGAAGACAGCATGGACCAGACAGGGCAAGAGACGCCTTGAAGCTTATAAAATCCTTTGGTTTTCCCTGTGTAAATTTGGACCTTATCTACGGGATTCCGGGGCAGACAATAAAGAGCCTTCTTACATCATTGGAGGAAGCTTTAAGCTATGAACCAGATGAAATTTTTTTGTATCCTCTATATGTAAAACATGGCGCCGGACTTTTACGGGAGGGAATTGTCACAGATGGGAAGCATGCGCTTTTACAATATCAAAGCGCCAGCCGTATGCTGTGGGAAAAAGGGTTTTGGCAGGATTCCATGCGCAGGTTCGTCCGGCGGCAGGGACAAAGAAAATTTTCTGAATGCGGTTTTGGCTCCTCTCTTGCTTTGGGCTGTGGAGGAAGAAGCTACCTAGGCAATTTGCATTTTTGCACACCTTATGGAATTACCCAAAGGGAATGTTTCTATAGGCTGGAAGAGTATGAAAATACAGAAGATTTTACAAATATCACTCATGGCATTTTATTGTCCGGGGAAGAGATGAAACGTCGGTATGTTATCCGGCATTTGCTGATATATCCGGGGCTTTGTGTGGAACGGTACCAAAAGCATTTTGGAAGTGATGCAACAGATGACTTTCCACTACTGAAGGAATGGATGGAAAAAGGATTTGTCCATATGCAAAGAGATGGAGACCCAGAACAGATAAAGGCAGCAGATGAAGAGAGCAGAAGGAAAGGGCTGGAGGAATATATGGCTTTGACCCCAAGGGGGCTTGAACTGTCTGATTATCTTGGACCACAGCTGATTTCGCCCAAGGTCCAAAAGGCGATGGAAGAATGGGAGGTATGTCATGAAAGGGCATATGATTTTGTACAGGGGCAGTCTGAAAAGCTGTAATTATCATTGTTCATACTGCCCATTTTCCAAGCACCGTATTTCTTCCCATGAGCTTACAAGAGACCAGGAGCAGTGGAAGGATTTTGTGAGGATACTGGAAAAGAGGGCAAAGGCTCTTGGCATTCGAGCGCTGATGGTGACACCCTATGGGGAGGCTTTGATTCATCCCTGGTATATTGAAGGATTTGCACAAATCAGCAGAATGGAAGAGATGGACGCTGTGGGTGCGCAGACAAATTTAAGCTTTCCGGTAAAAGAGGCTGTTGCAGCCTTTAAAGAAAAAGGAGGAGTTACCGGGAAATTAAGGATTTGGGCAACTTTTCATCCGGAAATGACAGAGGTGTCCCAATTTGCGGATGGCTGCAGGCAGCTTGAAGAGGCAGGGATTTCTTTCTGCGCCGGAGCGGTAGGGGTACCGGAAAATCTTGAATTGCTGCGCAAAATGCGAAAGGCTCTGCCAGAAGATACATACCTTTGGATTAATCGGATGGATGGACTGGGCCGGTCTTATACTCTGGAAGAGAAAAAGGCGTTTGAGGAAATTGACCCATATTTTTTCAGGGAGCTTTTACCTGTCCCTGGGGACAGTGACAAATGCGGAGGAAGGCTTTTAGTGGAAGGAAACGGCAGGATTCATACCTGTAATATAAGTCCTGTTATGGAGGAGAGGTGGAGGGAGAGTCTGAATGTTATTCCAAAGCCCATGTGCAGTAAGAGACGATGTACCTGTTATCTTGCTTACGGAGGGAGAGAGGAGCTTATCAGTCAGATGCTGTTTGGCCCTTATCCGCTGTTTCGGATACCCAGACGGCCAAAGGCTGTTTTTCTGGATATTGAAGGTACTTTGTTTCCCGAAGAAAATGACAGAGAAATCATGACCAAGGGAAAGGAAAACGACTTTGGGGAAAAAGAAAACCAGGTTGATGAAGGACTGAAAAAAGGGCTGGAAGCTCTTTATAAGGATAACACATTTCTGTTTTTCGCAACAACATTGCCCCTTGAAACCGCTATAAAGCGGTGCAGGGAAATATGGAGCCTGTTTCAGGGAGGGGTTTTTGCTGGAGGAGCACACTTGCTTTGGAATGGGACAAAAGAGAAAAAAGAATGTTTTTATTTTCTGGATGGGGAATTTATCTCTGTCCTTAGAACTATAAAAAGAAAATATGGTTTCCGAATCCTGACTTACAAATACAGTGAAAAAATTTATAAAATAACACTGCTACGGCCTTTGGGCAGGCCGTGGATGGAATGGGAGGCAAAGGAAGTTTTTGACTTACTGCCGCCTTCTTCCGAAAAATCACTCCGGTATTATGTAGAGGGGCGCTGTCTGCAAATTACGGCGGCAAAGGCAGATAAGGCAGAAGGGGTGAAGCTTTTTTGCCAATGGCTTGGGATTTCGCCGGGAGAAATTTTTGCAGCAGGAAATTCCGGGGAAGATGCAGAGATGATGAAGCTTATTATGTAATCCTGCTCTGCGGATAAAGCAGAATGGGAAAAGACAGGAGGATTATTATGAAAATTAAGTATCTTGGAACGGCGGCTTATGAGGGGGTACCCTCTCTTTTTTGCGAGTGTGGAGTCTGTCAAAGGGCAAGAGCGCTGGGGGGACGTAATATACGTACCCGTTCACAGGCAATTATTAACGATGAGCTTTTGATGGATTTTCCGCCAGATACAGTATGGCATTCCATTCAATATGGGCTGGACTGGACAAGGATTAGTGATTGTCTGATTACCCATAGCCACAGTGACCATCTCTACCCGGAGGATGTGGAAATGGCAGGGTCCTGTTATACCAATGGCCACCGTCTCTATCGTTTTTACTCTTGGAAGGATGGATATGACAGATTAAGCAGCATTATAGAGAAAGACCATATGGAAGGGGCGGCTAGTGTCACATTGATTGAGCCGGGAAAAAGCTTCCAGGCTGGGGATAGGGGACAATACCGGGTTCTGCCGCTTTGGGCCAACCATGATGTGACTTCGTCTCCAGTGATTTATTCTGTTTCCTGTGAAAGCAAAAGAATTCTTTATGCTCATGATACCGGAGTTTTTCCAGAAAATACATGGAAAGGGTTAAAGGAAGAGGGGCGGTATGACCTGGTGTCCTTTGACTGTACAGGATGTCTTGGAAATGGACAAAACTGGCGCGATGGACATATGAGTTTTGGGACAAATCTGGAAATGCGGGACAGAATGTACAAGGAAGGGTTGATTGATGATAAGACAGTGATTGTCATCAATCATTTTTCCCACAACTCCATACAAGGGTATGACGAAATGCGCCTTGAGGCGGAAAAGCATGGAATTTTGACGTCCTATGACGGAATGGAAATTGAAATATAGGAAAACGGGAAATTATTGAATGGATACAGTGTCATGGAATATGTAAATCTTGAGGAAGCGCTTGTGGAAGAGGCGTTAATCCTTGCGTTAGCAGAATATGAGCAGGAAGGCTGTAGCTGTCCTGCTCTTAGAGAATGTGACCCGAAAAGAGAGCTGGAGTGTCTGATTCGGACTCTTTTTCGGGCAGGAAATGGAAAAGCGGCGCTGGAAAATGGAAAAATGATGGGCTATCTTGCATTTGGAGAGCCGGTAGAGGAACTGCACGGGAGAGCGAGAGGAATGTTTTCTCCCTTAGGAGGCAGCGCTTTTACAGGAAAGGACAGAGGAAAGCTTGCCTCCCTTTTATTGGAAAAGGTAAGCGAAAGACTGGTGGAAGAAGGAATTATGAGCCTTGCAGTCAGTAGATATGCTCATGATGAAGAGGTGTTAAAATCTCTTGTGTTCAACGGATTTGGCATCAGGTGCAGTGATGGCATTATGAGTTTAAGACACAGCAGGGCAGATGTTGCAGAAGCTAATGGGTCAATAGTTTGTGAACTTTTTGGCAGAGAGAAAAAGGAAGTAATTCCGTTAGTGAAAGGCTTAAGTCTTCATATGAGCAAAGCGCCGGTTTTTATTCCTGTGGAAGTTTCCCTGCCGGAGAATGAGGATGAACTTGAAAATATGCGTGTGTTTGCAGTTAGGGCGGACGGAAAAATTGTGGGATGTATGTGCGTGAAGGAAAAGGGAGAAACTTTTGTATCGGAAAATGCCAGGATGATAAACATTGGCATTGCCTTTGTCAAGGAAGAGAGCCGGAATGGAGATGTGGCAGGACATATACTTTCCCATATCAGTAAGACATTGGAAAAAGAAGGGCGCGCGCTTCTGGGAGTGGACTGTGAAACGATAAATCCGGCAGCGCTGCGGTTTTGGAATAAGTATTTTACACCTTACACCTATAGCGGCACACGAAGAATAGACGAAAGAATATTAAAATCTGATAAAGGAGGTATTTGATGGCAAGTGAAGGACCGGTAAATGGGGAGGCAGAAATCAGGGAAAGACATAAAAGACGGGTGGAGGAAATGCGCAGGGAGAAAGAAAAACAAATGATGCGCCGCAGACAGATAAAAAAATTTGCCCCGCCCGTCATAGGGGCGGCTGCAGCGCTTGTGCTCTTTGGTGCGGGAGCCAGTCTTTTCCACAACTTCACAGGCGATGAAAAAAATAAAGCGAACAATGCCAATGATAAAATAATAGAAGGCGCTTATATAGATGATACAAAAGAAAAAAGTGTAAGTGCAAACAGTACAGATGATGGCAGCGACAAAGAGGATACGGCAGGGGAGAACAAACAGTTTGTTTCCGCAAAACGGAAAATCAATATATTTGATAATGAAAGGATGGGAACTGGAAGCGGACCAAAGGAAGGCTATGCGGCAGAGAGGCTGCTGGAAAGTGCAGGGAAGCGGAAGTATAAGGCAAATGAGAATGGAGATATTCTGCAGATTGGGGATGCTTTAAGGTCGGGGGATGAGTTTTACAGCAAAAATGCAATTTTGATTGATTTGGATAGCAACAATATTGTAGCCTGGAAGGGAGCAAAAGAGAGAATCAGCCCTGCTTCCATGACTAAAATCCTGACCCTGCTTGTGGCAGCGGAGCATGTGGAGAATCTGGATGACACATTTACCATTACCCTTGACATTACTGATTACAGCTATAGAAATCAATGCAGTAATGCAGGATTTGCTAAGGAGGAAGAGGTGACGGTAAGGGATTTACTTTATGGAACCATTCTGCCCTCCGGGGCGGATGCGGCAATGGGACTTGCCATGTACGTTGCAGGAAGCCATGAAGCCTTTGTGGAAATGATGAATGAAAAGCTGGAGGAATTGGGGCTGTCAGAGACAGCGCATTTTACCAATTGTGTGGGGATTTATGATGAAAACCATTACTGTACGGTTTATGATATGGCAATGATTATAGAGGCAGCGGCGGATAATGCTCTTTGCAGGGAAGTGCTTACGGCGCATACCTATGTCACTTCAAAGACAGAGCAGCACCCGGAAGGGCTGGAGCTTTCCAACTGGTTTCTGCGCCGGATAGAGGACCATTTGGAAGGCGGGGAAACGCTTTATGCAAAGACAGGGTATGTGGACCAGTCAGGAAACTGTGCTGCAAGCTATGCGCTTAGCGATACAGGAAAAAGATATGTGTGCGTAACTGTTGGCGCAGACAGCTATTGGAGATGTATTTTTGACCATGCCGGGCTTTATGGACAGTTTTTTGCCTCATAAGGAAAAGAGTAATAAAAACCTTATTATGGCATATGACAGAATCCGCTTGGCGGCAGAAAAAAGATGGGGTATAATAAAATGGATTTATTTGAATATATGAGAACCTCTAATATGGAAAAGGAGTCTCCCTTAGCGGCAAGGCTTCGTCCCCGTACCTTGGAGGAGGTGGTGGGGCAGCAGCATATTATTGGTAAGGACAAGCTTTTGTACAGGGCAATCAAGGCTGACAAATTAAGTTCTCTTATTTTTTATGGGCCGCCGGGGACAGGAAAAACGACTCTTGCCAAAGTGATTGCCAATACCACCAGCGCGGAGTTTACCCAGATTAATGCAACCATTGCCGGAAAAAAAGATATGGAAGAAGTGGTAAAGGCGGCAAAGGATACCCAGGGAATGTACGGCAGGCGGACTATACTTTTTATTGATGAGATACATAGGTTTAATAAAGGGCAGCAGGATTATCTGCTTCCTTTTGTGGAGGATGGCACCCTGATTTTAATAGGCGCAACAACGGAAAATCCTTATTTTGAAGTAAATGGCGCTTTGCTTTCCCGTTCCATTATTTTTGAATTAAAGCCTCTGGAAAAAGAAGATATTAAAGAGCTGCTCCATCGGGCGGTATATGATACAGAAAAAGGCATGGGGGTTTACAATGCCCGGCTGGAACCGGAGGCGGAAGAATTTCTTGCTGATATTGCAGGAGGAGACGCAAGACATGCTTTAAATGCGATTGAACTTGGCATTATGACCACCGAACGGGGAGAAGACGGAAAAATACACATCACGCTGGAAGTAGCCCAGGAGTGTATCCAGAAACGGGCAGTGCGTTATGACAAGTCGGGAGATAGCCACTATGATACTATATCAGCATTTATAAAGAGTATGAGGGGGTCAGACCCGGACGCGGCAGTCTATTATCTTGCGAGGATGCTTTATGCCGGGGAAAGCGTTACTTTTATTGCAAGGCGTATTATGATTTGTGCAGCGGAAGATGTTGGAATTGCAGATCCTCAGGCTCTTGTGGTGGCGGTAAACGCTTCTCTTGCAGCAGAGCGCATAGGCATGCCGGAAGCCCAGATCATTCTTTCACAGGCAGTTATTTATGTAGCGTGCGCCCCTAAAAGCAATGCCTGTATAAGCGCTGTCTTTGAGGCGATGAAAACAGTGGAAGAAACCGGGAACCTGCCAATTCCGTCCCATCTGCAGGATGCTCATTATAAAGGAGCGGCGAAACTGGGACATGGAACAGGCTATCTGTATGCCCATGAGTATCCCGGCAACTATGTGCGGCAGCAGTATCTGCCTTATGAGTTAAGTGGGAAGGAATTTTATCATCCTTCAGGAAATGGATATGAAGTAAAGGTGAAAGAACATATGAAGCAGATTAAAAGAGCAGAAGGAAAAAGACAGGAATGAGTTTGGATACCGGAAGAAATAAAAGACCGGATAGAAATAAATATAAGAGGAGAAGGGTAAGGAGGAGAAGAAGAAAAGCAGGCAAAAGGAGACGTTTAAGAAGACTATGTATTCTTCTGATTCTTATTTTCCTTGGGCTTATTGCGGCCGCCGTGTTTTTTGTTTATCAGAAGAAGGGAAGAGAGCAGACGGATATTCCTTTTTTGGAAGATGCAAAAACGGATGGGGCAGAGCCGGGACAAGGAGATGAAGATATTGGAGGTGGTGTGCTTACACATATTGTTACGGCTGAAAATGCAGTGTGGGAATCATACCAGAAAAGACCGGAGAGCCGTGAGCTGACAGAAGAGGGGGCGGCGGATTTTGCCTCCATTACAGAATGTATCATAGACCCGGAAACAAAAAAGGTTTCTGTGACAGCAAAAGGAGACGGGATTCCTCAAAGTGATGATAAGTATTACTATCTGTTTGCCCTTAATACTTTTGATGAAGGAATTGGGGAGGATAGCGAATATATAGCAAGAGAATACAAGGACAATGAGTCCAGTATGTCAGTTTCGCTGAATTATAATCTTGCCGGAAGCCGTCTTTTTAAAAAATTTGTTTTTGCAGTGAAAAAAGATGGAAAGTTTGTGCAGGTAAGCCAGCCCAAATATATAACGAACCCGGAAGCAATTGCAAAATATACTTCGGTGTATGAGGAACCAGCCTCTATTAAGGGGCTTTTGGTGGACCCTGTAAAGCTTAGGGGAAGCGAACTGGATGATTTGGGGGTTAAGCAGGCTGCCTACAATATACCAATAGCAAGAATTTTGGGGCCTACCACCAGTGCGGCATATCCTTCCATCCAGTATACTTATAATGGAAGGACTTACACCTTTAACGGGCAGATAATTGCCGAATATGACCTGGTATTTAGTACCCTTACTGCAAAAGGTATCACAACCACAGCTATTTTGCTCAATAATTATTCCAATGCTTACCGGCAATTGATACATCCACAGGCCCGCAGCGGCGGGTCAGCTCCTTATTATATGTTTAATGGTGCGGAGGAATCGGGCGTGGAATATATGGCGGCAGTTGGAAGCTTTCTTGCGGAGCGTTATTCGGATGACCGCCATGGAAGGATTTCTAACTGGGTGATTGCCAATGAGATTAATGCCCGTAAGGAGTGGAACTACATGGCCCATACGGATATTGAAACTTATGTGGAAGAGTATGCGCGGGGGTTTAGAGTATTTTATACAGCAATAAAAAGCGTCAGCAGCAGTGCAAGAGTATATATTTCCATTGACCAGCAATGGGACAGAAATATTGAAAATAATACCAACTATGATGGCAGGGACATTATGGATGTATTTAACCGGAACATTTCCTCCAAGGGGAATATTGACTGGGGGGTGGCACAGCATCCTTACAATGTACCGCTTACCGAGGCAAAAATATGGAAGCCGTCCAACTATGTAACACACAATGCGGACACTTCAATGATTACCATGGAAAATATAGATGTTCTGGTAAACTATATAAGGCAGCCCCAGTTTCTTACAGATGACGGGCAGGTTAGAAGTATACTCCTTAGTGAGCTGGGATACACTGCCCATGCAGGGGAGGCATATCAGGCAGCTGCCTATGCCTATGCCTATTATAAAATGGAGGATTATCAGGAGATTGATGGATTTTTGTTAAACCGCCAGTCAGATGCGGCGGAAGAGGTGGCACAGGGATTAGCCTTTGGGCTTTGCAATTCAGGAGGAGGACACAGGCAGATTTATGATGTGTTTAAGTACATTGATACGCCCCAGCACGAGCAGTATACAGATTTTGCAAAGGAACTGATAGGAATCTCCAGCTGGAGTGAAATTTTCCGTTAAGAGTAGGTGACATTTTTGAAAAAGGGAGTAAAGAAGACATTTAAATTATTGATTAGCTGCATATTTTTGTTATTATTTATTTTCCCTGTCTGTGTTTATGGCGCTGGAAGAGATGCTTCCAGCGTCCTGACAGATAAAGAGGAGGAGGCAAAGGCGCTGCTGGCAGCTTATGAAAGCTATCAGCAGCGCCTTTATCAGATAAATGAACGGGGGCAGATTGGAGAACATGGCTTTTCGGTGATTGAAAGCCAGATATTTCCTATTCAAACAGGAAGCTTTGGAGAGGTGTTCCTGATTCCGGCGCTGGATGATATGTACCATCGTTTGGTGTTATTTTTTGCGGATAAAGAAGGAACCATTGTGTACAAAACTGACCAGCTGGAGGTGAATAACCGCAATAAAGGAGAGCTTAAGCAGCCTGTAAGGGAGCTTCAGGCGATTTCCTTCCAGGAACTTGACGGCAACGGACTGATGGATATTGTGCTGATTGTCACCTGTGTCAATGAAAAAGGTTCTTATGCGGGACAACCTTATAAAATCGGTGATGTGCTTTTTCAAAATAAAGGGGGATTTTATCGGGATTACCGTATTTCGGACAAAATCAACCGTTTTGGAATGAATAAAAGCGTAGAGAGTATAGCTGCGTTTGTGAAAGGCGGGGAGTCAGCGGAATTTCTTTATACAGCAGTTACCAGACAGGAGCTTTTGGATAATGGATTTGAAATTGCAAAAGAGCAGTGCTATTTCAGGCAGTTTGAAAAGCTTGGAAGGCTGGAAGTAGTGCCGGGAACTTATACCATGGCTAATTTTGCAACCTTTATGATTTACCTGATTAATGAACAGGGATATATTGTGTGGAGCTTCCAGCCTATGGGGGAATATGACAGCCTTTATGCCCTTAAGGGGATTACATGCCGGGATATTGATGGGGATGGGATGAAGGATTTACTGGTGCTGGCCCGTTACAGCTATAGCGGGCGGGATAATGCGTTTGTGGTACAAAACGATTATAAAATATATTATCAGCGGACTGGCGGATTTACTGAGGATACGGAAATTAAAAAGCAGTACCCCTGCAATGAGGAGGATACGGTATCAGGCCTTGTGGAGAAGGCCAGGGCGTACTGGGGATGGAAAGCATAGAGATGTGACAGGCGGAGGAACAGAATGACTAAGATATTAATAGTAGATGATGAGAAACCAATTTGTGACCTGATTGATTTAAATCTTTCGGCGTCAGGTTATCACTGCATAACAGTGCAAGACGGATTGGATGCAATAGATTTAATAGAAAAAGAGGAATTTGACCTGATACTTTTGGATATTATGCTTCCAGGGGCGGACGGATATGATGTGATGGAGTATGTGCGGCCATTAAAGATTCCTGTAATTTTTATCACGGCAAAACATGAAGTAAAAGACAGAGTGCGGGGGCTGAAGGCGGGGGCTGACGATTATCTGGTTAAACCTTTTGATGTGGTGGAACTGGTTGCCAGAGTGGAGGCAGTGCTGCGACGCTACAATAAGACAGACAAACAGCTTACAGCTGGAGATGTGATAGTAGACGTGGAGGCGAGAAGGGTTTTAAAGGCGGGAAACCAGATTGTGCTTACCAACAAGGAATTTGGGCTTTTGGTCTTATTTATGCAGAATAAAAACGTGGCATTATTCCGGGAAACATTATATGAAAGGGTATGGGAAGATGAGTATATTGGCGACAGCAGGACCCTGGACCTTCATGTGCAGCGCCTTAGAAAAAAACTGGGATGGGAGCAGAATCTGGTGGCAGTGTATAAAGTGGGATACCGTTTAGAAGGTATATTTTAAAATCTTGCAAATATTGTGCCTGCGTCCAAATCTGCAGACAGAGCAAGAATGGAGGATACAATGAGATTTTCTTCAAAATTACTGTTGTGTACAATGATTGTTATGGCGCTTGCTTTTGGGTTCAGCGGATTTTACTTTGTAAATTATGTTTTTGAAACCTCTATTTTAAGGGAAGCGGGACAGGCCCTGGATGAAAACAGCATTCTTTGCTTTGCTTTTGAGACGGCAGCCTTAAACGTGCCGGCCAAATACGATATACTACAAAATAACACAGTGGAGCAGATTGCATCTAATCTGGAAAAGGGAGGGCAGAGCGCCAGCCGTATGCTTCGCTTTTCAGATGAGGAAAAAAATGTCATATATGCCAGTATAGGGTTTGAAGCTGACAGCGCCCTTCTTGGGCAGACGGATGAATCTACCAAAACTTACCGCACGATTTTTATGAATGGGCATTATTATATTCAGACTGGCAGCAGTGTAAAAGCCCTTGACCGTGTGTTGTATCTGGAAACCTTACGGGATGTTTCGGAGGTCTTTAACGAAAGGGCCTTGGGCTTCCGGGTTTACCGTCAGGTAACGCTGGTCATGTTGGTCTGTGGAACTGTAATTATGTATTTGATTTCTTCCTGGCTGACCAAGCCTATCCGCCTGCTTACCCGTGCAACAAAACGCATGGCGGCAGGAGATTATGGCTACAGGGCACAAAAGGTCAGTGATGATGAGCTGGGGCAGCTTACCTTTGATTTTAATCATATGGCGGAGGTGCTGGAAGAGAATATTGGAAAGCTGGAGGATGAGATACAGGCGCGGGAGGACTTTGTGGGAGCCTTCGCCCATGAGCTGAAAACGCCTCTTACTGCAATTATCGGATATGCAGATATGCTGCGTTCCAGAAAGCTGGATGAAGAGAAAAGTTTTCTTTCCGCCAACTATATTTACACAGAAGGAAAAAGACTGGAAGCCATGTCCATCCGCCTTCTGGATATAATGGTAGCGAGGCATGGACAGGCACAGTTTCAGGAAATACAGGCAGAAGGTCTTTTTTTGTATCTGCGGGATATGTTTAAGACAAATGAGACGGTGGATTTTGTGTACACCTATGATAATGCACTTATCTGGGCGGAAGGAAATCTGATTATTACTGTTTTGATTAACCTTTTGGACAATGCCTGTAAAGCTTCAGAGCCTGGGAGCATCGTTGAAGTTATGGGAAAAAAGGAAGATAAAGGATACCGTTTCCTGGTAAAAGACCATGGGATAGGAATTCCCAAACAGGAGCTTCAAAAGATAACAAAGGCATTTTACATGGTGGATAAATCCAGGTCCCGCAGTAGAAATGGAGCAGGACTTGGCCTTGCGTTGTGTGCGGAAATTCTGTCTTTGCATAATAGCAGCCTTAAAATAGAAAGTACGCTGGGAGAGGGGACCTGTATTAGCTTTCTGCTTTTGGAGACCAACTTGGAAAACGGCAGCGGCCCATACAATGGACGGAAAACTTCAGGCAGTCAAATAAAACAGTTTTTAGAGTGAGGCGGCAGTAAGAGAGATGATACACCAGAAACAGAGAGGTTTGGGATGAAAAAATCAACGATTAATGCAGTTCTTTTATTTTTGGCTGTACTGGTCATGGCCCTGTCTATCTGGGGGCCGGAGCTTTTAGCTGGTTACAAGGACCAGATGGCGCTTGACAGAATTGTCACACAGACTTCAGAGACAGAAAGGGAGGGCTACCGGTATCGGCTTACAGGCAGTGAAAAACTTTATATCCTTTCCCAGTGCTTAAACAGCCAGACATTGCCGGAAAGTGAGCAAAATGCCTTAACCAGAGCAGATGAGATGGATTATAAGGAGCTGGGGGGAACTTATGCTTTTGTGGTAAACCATAAAGGACCTACAGGAAAAGAGATTACAGATGACGAGATTTTTGCTACCTGTAATGAAATGCTCTCAGCCCTCAAAGCTCTGGAAATTTTGCCGGAAACGGTAAGGGAAGTAAACAGCAGGGACTATGATGCCGTTCTTTATTCTGCAATTGATGTTTTAGAGCCGCGGAACAATGTTTCAGTATGGAAGGTGAGTATGTCCACCAACAAAAAAAATGCAGATAAAACAAACCGCCTGATTGACGCTTATGTGGATGCTGATGATGGAAAAGTATATGAGTTTTATGCAAGGACAGACTGGACATGGGAGGATATGGACCCGGACGGGATGATTGGCAAATGGAGTGAATATATGGGTATTGGCTATCCGGAGATTTATGAAACAGCCAATCCGCTGCTTGAGACAACGCCTTATTATAAAAAATATTTGTTTTCAGGAGTGGGAAACGAGCAGACGGTGGTGACAATTGGATTTTATGAAGGTATCAATGAACTGTTTCTTAAAATTTCCAAATGATGCAGAAATGATGCAAAAATGATGAAAGAATGATGCACCGGTTGTGTATGATATTATTAAACAATTACACATAAGGAGCGCCATTTTATGAATACGAGAGAAAAAAGAAATGCTAAGAAGACAAAAGAACGGAAAAGAGAAGAGAAGATAATATATATTTGCGGAGCCATTTTGACAGGAATATTGGGAACCTTTGCCTTTAAAACAATGGTTGCCATGGCCACACCGGAAAATCCGGAAGTGGAAGCTGCAGCGGAGGCATTAAAAGAAAAGCAAAATGCCCAAAAAGAGGAAGTTCCGCCGGAAAAATCTGAACAGGGAATAGAAAGAGAGAGGAACGCTTTTCTTATTGCTATTGACCCTGGACACGGTGGGGAAGACTGTGGCTGCATAGAAGGCGGAATTATGGAAAAAGACATTAATCTGCAGATTGCTTTCCGGGTAAAGGAAAAGCTGGAGGAAAAGGGCTTCCAGGTAATGATGCCAAGGCAGAGTGATGAGTATTTATCCAAAGAAGAGAGAGTGGAGTTAGCAAACAGTTATCAGGCGGATGCTTATGTGAGTATTCATCAAAATACTTATGAGGGCAGTGATAAAAGTGTAAGCGGTATTGAGACATGGTATGACGGCATGGACGAGACACGGGATAATAAAAGACTGGCCCAGCTGATTCATCAGGAGACAGTCAAAAGCGCTGGAGCCCAGGAAAGGGAGCTGTGGGGAGAAGCCCAGTTCTGTGTTACCGGAAAGACACTGATGCCTGCCTGTTTGATTGAAACCGGATTTTTGTCAAATCCGAAGGAGCGGGAGCTTCTTGCCTCAGAAGAATATCAGGAGAAGATAGCGGAGGGGATAGCGGAAGGCATTAATCTTTATTTTCATCCCAAATCCATGTATCTGACTTTTGATGATGGTCCTTCAAAGGAAAACACGGATAAGGTGCTTGATGTTCTGAAAGAGAAAAATATCAAAGCGACTTTTTTCCTGATTGGTGAATATGTGGAAAAATACCCGGAAGTGGCCAGAAGAATTGCACAGGAGGGCCATACAATAGGAATACACTGCTACCGTCATGATTATCAGACGCTATATGAGAGTGTGGACAGTTATCTGGAGGATTTCTGGAAGGCCTATGATGTGATACTGGAAGCAACTGGTGTAAAGGCAGAGTTAGTCCGATTTCCGGGAGGAAGTGTGAATGCTTATAATAAGGATACCTGTAAGGACATTGCGGAGGAACTTACAAAACAGGGATTTGTTTATTTTGACTGGAATGCAGGTCTTGACGATGCAGTGGGAGAAAAGGAACCGGAACAGCTTTTGGAAAATGCCCGGTATACCACTCTTGAGCGGAAAAAAGTAGTTATGCTTCTGCACGACAGAGTCACAAACACTGCCTTGTGCCTTAATGACCTGATAGACCAGTTTCCAGAGTACAGAATGAAAACCCTTAATACAAAAATGGAACCAGTCCGGTTCCAGATGCCATAAAATTCAGAGATGGTCAAGGGAGAGCTTTTTGTTCTACAGGCAGCGGTTCAAACATCTGTCTGTTTGAACCGCTGCATTTTAAAGTAAACAGTTTTCCTTAGTTTTCATAGGGGGACAATTCCAGCCTCATAAAATAACCTTTGTTATGGTCACATACCGGACATTTTTCGGGAACTTTCTCACCTTCATAAATATATCCGCAGTTCATACAAATCCAGCTGGTTTTTTCATCAGCAGCAAAAAGTTTGTTCTTTTTCATAAGGTCTGCCATTTTGCCAAAACGGTCCCCATGCGCTTTCTCAATTTCAGCAATCATTGCAAAAGAAGCGGCAACTTTATCAAATCCTTCCTCGCGCGCTTTAGCGGCAAAGTTTTTGTAAACATCGTCATGCTCTTCATATTCGTTGTGTTGGGCCATGCAAAGAAGCGTTTCCACATCCTCTGAAAGGTCTACCGGATATCCGCCGTCTATGTGAATGGTTTCCCCGGAAAGTTCTTTTAAATGGTTGTAAAAAATTTCTGCATGTTCCTTTTCCTGGTTTGCTGTGTAAGTAAACAGAGCTCCCACTACATGAAGATTCTTTTTCTTTGCCTGGGACGCCGCAAATGTGTAACGGTTTCTTGCCTGGCTTTCTCCTGCAAAAGCACGCATGAGATTGTCTTTGGTTTCGCTTTTCTTAAAATCCACTGCCATATTCGTATCTCCTTTTTCTGATTAACCTGGCGTATTTATTCCTGCAAGCGGCAGGGCTAATGCGTTTGCGCATAGGTCCAGCCTGCCATAAGAGTTTAAAATACGCTTTTTCCCAAAAGCATTTCATTAAAAACAGCTTTACCCATATTATGGATTAAAAAGGAGTCTTTATACACTGGCATAGCAAATAATATTCTTACCATAACCGCTTTGCAGCTTCTTCCTCTGATGCAAAAGGCCCAGGAATTGTAGACAGGCCCCGGTGCGAACCAAAATAGTCTTCATTGAAAATAATAGCAGTGCCGTCCGGGTTTTCAAATCTCTGCTCTGGTTCAAAGGCATATCCTAAAATATCGCTGTTGATAATGCCATCTTTAAAGTCGCCCAGAAATTCATATACATTGGTCTTTAAGAAATAAGCGCTGTCCTTTTCCAACAGCTCTACTTTTACCTGATTTTGGTCATCTGTTAAATGGGACTGTTCTTTTTTCCAGGCTTTTGCTCCATTAAAATAGGCATTTCCGTTTACCCAGACAGGAAGATGGGAGAAGTGCCAGAATTCCAGCTTCCGCATGTCTGCCTGTTTGTCCATATCAAATTTTTCAATCCATTCCTCATATGCCGGATAATCGTCAAATACATTTGTGCCAACCACTTGATTATCCTTCATTTCAAAGCCCATATCTTCTTTTTTTCCGGCCTCTTCCACTGGCCAGTTTTGAATGAAAAGATTGTTGTATATGCGGTTGTCGCCATGCAGGATGGTCATAAACCCAGCCACTTCGGTGCGGTGTCTGATATGATAGGGGGTATAGCGGGGCTGGTTAATGCCATTAACATTATTATCTGTTCCGCCTCCCACTGCGGTAAACGCTCCCAAAATCAGATTGTGTACACAGGCAATTCCTTCTGTTGCAATGCGGACGGCAGCTTTTGAAAGCATAATATTGTTGTCAATCAGTGTGGGACCATGGCTGACCTCTATAAAGATATCCTGACTCATCATTGCGCCATCCGCCATGGGAACGCCTTCCGGTGCATAATTGTCGTGCAGAAGGTTTTGGGAAATCCGGGTACCCTGGGCCTGCCAGTCACACCAGATTCCCATGGTGGAGTGATGAATATGATTGCGGCGCATAACCACATCAATTGCTGCGTGCAGCTTAATGCCTGAAATTTCTGCGCCGCCCAGCTGCTGCATATTATTGATATTATGGATATGATTATCCTCAATCAGACTAAATACACAGCCCATGCGTCCTACGATGCCTGTCTGCTCGCAATGATGGATGTGACAGCGCCTTATGATGTGGCTTCCCACTTTTTCTTTCAGCCATCCATGATACTGGCCGCGGCACACGGCATCACGCTCCATCTGTGTTGGGCTTTTTACGTGCTTACGGGTAAAATAGTGGTCGTTTTTTTCATCATAATATTTTCCCAGAGAAATGCCGCAGCATTTGCTGTTGCTGATTTCGCAGTCTTCAATAATCCATCCTTTTGACCAGTGGGGTCCCACCATGCCATCCTGATAAGCCGCAGGCGGCGCCCATGTGGTGGCCGCCTTGTTTACATCAAAACCGCTTAGGGTAATATATCCGATACCTGTCCGGGATGGCATAAAACAATTACGGCGGACATTAATTTCCACTTGCTCTTCGTTGGGATTTTTTCCCTGGAAGTTAGCATAAATAACTGTTTCATTGCCGTCCTGCTCAGTATACCATTTATAGACAGACCATTCCTGTTCCCAGGAAGGTTTATAAATTTCTCCTTTGATACAGTCTTGAAGTGATTCTGCTTCATACAGCTGACGGTCATTCAGGTAAACGGCGCCTGTATGTCTGATAACCGGCGCGAAATACCAGTCGCCGCCTACAAAAGTCGTATATGGGTTATAGCTGCCAAATATACCATTATCTACCCGGCATACCCAGACATTTTCTTCATAATGTTTCCAGTCTTTCATTATCTCGGCGCCAGTAATTACTGCGCCCAGAGGCTCCATGCTCTTGTAGGTAATCCTTGCGTCTTGTGTACCGGCATTTACGGGGTCTACATACTCACGGTAAATTCCAGGCGCAACCAGTACCTCGTCGCCAGGCTTTGCAACTTTCGCAGCATCATTGATATGCCGGAAAGGTGTTTCTTTTTTGCCGTTTCCCTCTTTAGCTGCTGCGCCATTGACATAAATTGTCATAGTCTAATCCTCCATTATTTCCCGACTTTTATTCCCACAGGCAACGAGCCAAGTGGCTGCTTGCAGACATTTGACCTGTTGTGAGGGCCAAAAAACCTGCTGCCTTGCAGTTCCGTCTTTGATTAAGCACATTATATATCAGTATGTCAGTTTTTGAAATGGATTTTCCATGAAACCTGCTGGATAAAATTGTTTTAAAATGCCCGGTACGTTCAATTCCTCACAAAAATTGACATTTACATAGAAAAGCGTATATAAT
>CAMUHA010000020.1 GCA_947088515.1 uncultured bacterium | reverse complement strand
GCTACACGGTTGCAAAAAGCGTAAACTGTCCGCAGGGTAGACCGCTAAAAAAAGCGCAAGCCCCTGAGATGGAACATTTCAGGGGCTTCTCTACCTATATCTGTAAGAATAGCCGCCACCTCATTATAAGGCATGGAATACCTCTGAGAAATATATCTCATGGAAGCGCCAAGCTCCCCATCTGGTCCGCCATATTGGGACATAATTACTTGTGCAATTTTGGCATTAGGTTCTTTTATGTTAACCGGAAACTGCAATCTTTTCTCATAACTCCACATAATTTAACATCCTCCTTCCCAGGGCCAGGGCTGTGTAGCCCATTTCCACTCATTCTGATTGCAGCCATCTGCATCTGAAATTCTAAGGGGACCATATTTCATTGCATATTCCCGCATAGCCTGATTTTGCATGTGTACATAATGGCTAAGATATTCCATTGCTTCCTTATCTGTAGGATGGGTATCCAAATATTCAGTCATCTCCACCACTACAAAGCCGATAATCCCGATATCCTGAAGAAGTCTGCTCTGTTCATTATTTTGTGTCATTGTTTTACGCATCTCCTTCCAGTAAACGGTTTTTCTAATTCAGGGAAGATAGTGCCTGCTTTATAAGCTTCTTCAAGATTTTCAAAAACACTGGTAAGGTGTTGCCAGGGAACATATGCCATTGCAAGGGGAAAACGATCAAAGTATTCATTAAAACTGTAATCCTGCATAATTATCCTTTCATAAAACGGAAAGTTATTTAATAACATAGTATGATGGAATAATTTGCAGGTTACGGATAAATATCATTTTTACATTTTCTTTTTATTTCACGTATTATTAAAAGAATTTATTTCTTGATGGGAAACAGGTGATGTGTTACATTAGTTATAGATAGAAACAGCAAAGATCGCCATAAAGACAGTGAGGGGGCAAATGAAAACAGACACAAAACAATCATCCGTATCAAATATATTCTATATGCTGAACATTCTATGGCAGGGCAGTCCATATTTTGTAATATTTACATTTACGAAAGAAATTATAGGAAGTATTTTCTGGACTTTTTTTTCTGTATATATGACAGAATATATCTATCTGTCAATTGAACAAAAAACACCTTTTTCATCCCTTGTTGCTTTTGTAGGTGCAATGAGTGTCGGACACATTGCAGTTCATGTAATGACTGTAGTGTATTTATATCAGGAAAAACAACTGGTTCCGGAGATTTACCGGACTTTTTACCGTAAGGTCATTGCAAAATCCATATCTATGGAATATGCACGTTTTGATGAACCCGATTTTTATGACAAGTATACCCGCGCACTGAATGAATGTGAGCAGCGGGGAATAACAATTCTCCAATATTGCATGGGTGTAGCGGCAAGCATCGCGGCGATTCTCTCAGCTGTTTTTATTATTGCAGATGTTGACCCATGGCTGCTATTATTTATTTTGCCAATGGTGGTAAATTCCCTTTATATGGGTAAAAAAGAAAGTGACTTGTACTATCAGCTTGATATGGCTAATACCAGAGAAGGCAGAATTGGAAGTTATGCGAAGAGAGTTTTTTATGAAAAAAAATATGCTTGTGAACTGCGTCAGTTTTCCATAGGCAGACTGCTTTTAGAGCGGCATGAAAGAGCATATGAAAAAATGCAAAACAAAACTGCAAAAATTTTTAAAAAAATCATAGTGCCAGAATCAGCAATGCAGATATTGAATACTATTTTTTCCACCATATTGCCATATCTTTATATAGCCTATATATTGCAGGATAATCCTTCAAAAATTGCCATGTATATTGCCATGATTCCAGCCTTAAGTTATCTTTCCTGGCGGACAACAGATGTGATGGGGGGGATAGTGGCTTTAGTTAAAGAAAATGCGTTTGTTACAAATCTTAGGGACTTTCTCTCTTTTGAGCCTGTTGGTAAAAAAGAAGAAATACCAGCGCCCAGGCTTTCTGATATTGAAATAAAAAATATGGGATTTACTTATAAGGGAGCTGATAAACCTACTTTACATAATGTAAATATGACCATAAAAAAAGGAGAAAAAATTGCCATTGTGGGACACAATGGCACCGGAAAAACCACCTTTGTGAAGCTTATCATGGGGCTTTATCCTGCAACGGAAGGGGAAATCAAAATCAGCGGGGAAAACATTAACCAGTATGAGGCGAAATCCTTTCACAGGCGTTTTGGAACTGTATTTCAGGATTTGCAGGTATTTGCTCTGCCTCTTTCACATAATGTTCTGATGAGAAAACCGCAAAATGAAGAGGAACGCCGCCTTGTGGAAGACTCTTTGCGAAAGGCACAGTTTGGAGAAAAGCTGGACAGTCTTAAAAATGGAATAGATACCATGGTGACCAAGGAGTTTGATGATGAAGGAATGGGGCTGTCTGGCGGGGAGGCACAAAAAATTGCCATTGCAAGGGTATTTGCGCGTAAGCCGGATATTGTCATTTTGGACGAGCCTTCATCAGCCCTTGATCCTATTGCTGAATATAATATGTACCAGAATATGTTAAAAGCTACAGATGGCGAAACAGTGATTTTTATTAGTCACCGCCTTTCAGCCACTCGTGATGCAGACAGAATTTATCTGTTTGAACAGGGAACAATCAAAGAGCAGGGAAGTCATCAGGAATTGATAGCGCTTGGTGGGGAATATGCCCGTATGTGGAAAATGCAGGCAGAAAATTATCTGGCTGGGGAGGTGAGTGCATGAAGGAACAAACAGAAAAAATTGGAATCCATCGTCTATGTGCCAATGTAATATATGTGTTCCGGTATGCATACCAGCATGATAAAAAAATGGGGATAGCATATATTATCAGTCAGTGTGCAAGATGTGGTGTAAATACCTATTTGAATACCTATCTCTTAAAAGAAGTAATTGACGCCCTGTCAGCAGGCGCCATGTTTGGTCATATTGCATATCTTCTTATTGTATGGTTTTTAATAAGTACGATACAGGTATATATATATATGTGGTTTTATAAAATATTTGAGGTCAGGCTTGTAAAGCTTTCCGGACAAATCCAAAGAGAATTAATGGAGAAGACACAGAAGATAGACCTTCTTTGCTACGACCTTCCCCAATATTATGATGATTTTGTAATTGCTGCTTCCCAGTCAGATACTATGATTCCTAAGGCGGTGATGAGTATTGCAAATATTATGGCAAGTCTTCTCTCCATGGTGATTGCAGGCACTATGATATTTACCATTAATCCTGCAGCAGCAGTTTTCCCGGTGGCAGGGTTTATTGTAAATATTTTTGTCCACTTTGCCGTAGCGCGTCAGGAGTATCTTTTTGAAATAGAAAAGACCAAAATTAAAAGAAAGGCTGACTATTCAAAGCGTGTATTTTATCAGCCTGAATATGCCAAGGAAATCAAGCTGACAGGTATTGAAGAGGCGTTGCTTGAACAATTTGATGAAGCGTTAAATGAAGAAAAAGCAGTGGCTAATAAATATATGATTAAAATAGGGGCGCTGCATTTGTTAAACTGGGTTTTTACCTTTACCCTATTCCAGTTTTTTGCTGTCCCTGTACACCTTGCTTACCTTGCAATTGTTAAAAAAAGTATTGGGCTTGGGGCAGTTGCTTCTTTAAAAAATGCCACAAATAATATCAAAAGCTATCTTGACTGGATGAATCATTCTCTTGTGGATTTCCAGAAGGTTGGGCAGTATGCAGAGCGGTTCCGCCGTTTTATGGATTATGAAATACATATAGAAGGGTTTGAAGGTCTTTGTGAGGTTCCCCAAAATGAGGCTGTTCTCGAACTTAAAAATGTATGTTTCCGTTACATGAAAGAGGATGACTATGTATTAAAGAACATCAATATGACCATAAAAAGAGGAGAAAAAATTGCTCTTGTGGGGGAAAATGGCGCCGGGAAAACCACTTTGATTAAGCTGATTCTCAGACTGTATGATGTAAGCGAAGGCTGCATCACTTATGGAGGGGTGGATATCCGCCATTTAAACACCCAAAAATACCGTGAAAAAATTGGAGCTATTTTTCAGGATTTCCAGATTTACGGAGCGACTCTTGCCGAAAATATTAAGATGGATTTTGTAACTGATAAAGATAGTGGAAAAATAAAGGAGACTCTAAGGAGAATGGAGCTGGAAGAAAAAGTGGAAAAAATGCCTGATGGGATTGACACAGAGCTTACAAGAGAGTTCTCTGAAAGTGGAGTCATGCTTTCAGGAGGTGAAGCGCAAAAAGCGGCAATTGCAAGAATATATATTCGTAATATGCCAGTGGCTATTTTGGATGAGCCATCTTCTGCCCTTGACCCTGTGGCGGAATACCGTCTGAACAAAAGTATGATGCAGAACGCAGACAAACAGGCGGTAATTTTGATTTCCCACCGGCTTTCCACTACAAAAGATGCCAATCGTATTTTTCTTTTGGAAAATGGCTGTATTATGGAAGATGGCACTCATAATGAACTGTTGGAAAAAGATGGGATTTATGCCCGTATGTGGCAGGTGCAGGCAGAAAAATACTGCACACAGATTTATGAAACGAGGATTGATTAAGTAAATGGCAAATGATTTTTCAAAGGGAAAGGTCTGGAAAAATATTATATATCAGGCCATTCCCCTAATACTGGCACAGTTGGTACAGCTTTTATATAATGTGGTGGACCGGATTTATATTGGCCATCTGCCTGGCGCGGACAGTATGGCTCTTACCGGTATCGGCCTTGCATTTCCACTTACCACATTAATTGCGGCTTTTACCTGTCTGTTTGGCACAGGTGGTACGCCGCTGTTTTCCATTGCAAGGGGAGCCGGAGAGAATGAACGGGCGGAAAAGATACTGGGCAATACATTTTCGCTGCTGCTTGGCAGTTCTTTGGTAATACTTGTTTTCTGCTTTCTGCTTCGCAGGCCAGTGCTTTACTTATTTGGCGCTAGTGACATTTCTTATGTTTATGCAAATGCTTACCTTAAAATTTATCTGTTTGGAACATCCTTCACCATGCTTACCACTGGATTAAATGGATTTATTAACGCCCAGGGGTTTCCAAGGATGGGAATGATGACTACTATGTTGGGAGCTTTACTTAACCTGATTCTTGACCCGCTTTTTATTTTTTATTTTCATATGGGAGTTGGTGGAGCTGCACTGGCCACTGTACTTAGTCAGCTGGTTTCATGTATCTGGGTTTTACATTTTCTGATTGGAGGAAAAACCCAGCTTCGCATCAAAAAGCAGTATTTGAAAGTTGACTGGAAACTTGCATTTGAGATTATATCCCTGGGGATGGCAGGTTTTATTATGCAGGCAACAAACTGTCTGGTACAGATTGTGTGCAATGCAACATTAAAAACGTATGGCGGTGATTTATATGTGGGTATTATGACAGTAATCAACTCCGTGCGTGAAATCTTATCTCTGCCTGTGGGAGGGCTTACCAGTGGTTCCCAGCCTGTACTGGGATATGATTATGGAGCAAAGCGTTATGAAAGAGTTTGCCAGGGGATTCGTTTTACGGCAGCGCTTGGGATATTGTATACACTGTCTGCATGGATTGTGGTAATACAACACCCACGGCTGCTTTTATCAGTTTTCACAGAAGATGTGTCAATGCTTAAGATGGGAGTGGAGGCGATGCAGCTGTATTTTTTTGGATTCTTTTTTATGGCATTTCAGTTTGCAGGTCAGTCTTCCTTTACAGCGTTGGGATATGCCAGAGAAGCGATTTTCTTTTCCCTTTTGCGAAAGGCTATAATAGTAGCTCCTCTTACCATACTTTTGCCCAAGTGCGGATTTGGCGTAAATGGAGTATTTATGGCAGAACCAATATCCAATGCCATTGGAGGTCTTGCCTGCTTTATTACTATGTATTTTGTATTGTACAGAAAATTAACTAAGAATGGACAGAAGATTAAAAAATTAAGGTGAAATCGTAGATGAAAAAATCTTTGACGGAATTTTTTAAAAATGAAACAGTGCTTTGTATTGCCGTTTTGTTAGCGGGGGTATCTGCTTTTTTTGTACCGCCAGATGCAAAATATATAAACTATATAGATTTTCGGACACTGGCTGTATTATTCTGTCTTATGTGCGTTATGGCAGGAATGCAGGCGCTGGGGGTGTTTGAACTGACAGCAAAGTGGCTTCTTGGAAAAGTAAAAAATGTTCAAAGTATTATTTTACTTCTAGCGCTTTTATGCTTTTTCTTTAGTATGCTGATTACAAATGATGTGGCGCTTATTACTTTTGTCCCCTTTACCTTCACAGTGCTTGATATGCTGGGTGGAAAGGTAAAAGGAAAACTGGCGCTGTCCGTAGTGGCAATGCAGACTATTGCTGCCAATCTTGGCAGTATGCTGACGCCTGTAGGTAATCCTCAAAATCTGTATCTTTATAGTAAGGCAGGCCTTTCTGTGGGCGCTTTTTTTAAACTCATGTTTCCTTATACTATGTTATCCCTTCTGCTGCTTGTGGCATGGGCAATGATTCTGGGAAGCAGATATAAAGAAAGTTTTGTCCCTCAAAGGCTCCACAGGGAAAAGAGGCTTTTCATAAGAAAAAATCCTCTGCAGCCTGATGGGGGAATTCGACCTTTGGCCGCTTATCTTGTGTTGTTTCTTTTATGTCTCTTTGCAGTGGGACACCTTATTCCCTGGCAGGCAGTACTTGTGGTTGTTCCGGTCACAGTGCTTTTTGTGGACAGGAAGGTGATTGCAAAGGTGGACTATTCTCTGCTCCTTACCTTTGTAGTTTTTTTTGTATTTATTGGAAATATGGGAAGAATTAGTGTTTTTCGTGATTTTTTGCAGAGGGTAATCGCTGGGAGAGAAGTATATACTGCAATTGCAGCAAGTCAGGCAATCAGTAATGTACCTGCGGCGCTTCTGTTGTCTGGATTTACAAAAAACTATGAAAAACTTATCGTTGGAACCAATCTTGGGGGACTGGGCACCCTGATTGCATCCATGGCAAGCCTGATTTCCTATAAACATATAGCCCAAAAAGAAAGCTTGCGCAAGGGTGAATACTTAAAGATTTTTACAATAGGAAACATTTGTTTTTTAGGCGCGCTTGTGATATTGGAATATCTAATTGGAATATTTTAATAATTTTTAGGCTTTTTGGTAAGTTTTATTAGCGCTTGCAATGAATACCCTATTGTGCTTTAATGTTGATTGGGAAAATTTTTATAACAAAAGAGGGTGAAAAAATGTCACTTTTTGATGGCACGAAGGGAAATAGTTATGAAATTAAGGGTCTGTATGTGGAAGAGGGGATTACCCGCCGCCTGCAGGCCCTTGGTTTGAATGATGGTACAGTTATTACTGTGTTAAACCGGAAAAAAAATGGGGCGCTGATTATCCGTGTACGGGGAACCAGGCTTGCGGTAGGCAGGCATATCAGTCGGGGAATTGAGGTAGAGGAGGTATTGGCATGAAAAAAGAAGAAACTGTTCATGTGGCATTTGTGGGAAATCCAAACTGCGGAAAAACTACACTTTTTAATGCCATTACTGGCTCTAAATTAAAAGTAGCCAACTGGCCTGGTGTTACGGTGGAAAAAATAGAAGGAGAAGCAGAGTATGAGGATGTCCACATGACCCTTGTGGATACACCTGGCATTTATTCCCTGACATGTTATACCATTGAGGAAAAAGTGACCAGAAGTTGTGTAATGGATGATGATATTGAAGTGATTGTCAACGTGGTGGATGCTTCCTCTCTTGAGCGCAACCTTTATCTGACCTTGCAGCTTTTAGAACTTGGAAAGCCGGTGGTTCTTGCGCTTAACATGATGGATGTGGTGGAAGAACGGGGAATGGAAATTGATATGCACAGGCTGCCGGAGCTGTTAGGTGATATTCCGGTAGTGCCTGTTTCAGCTGCCAAAAGAAAAGGACTGGATATTTTGCTCCATGCAGTTATCCATCATTATGAGGAAGGCTCTAAGGAGGATGTGCTTCATTACTGTCAGGATATTGAAGATAAAATAGAAAGGCTTTCTGCTTTGATGGAATCCCGCTATCCATCCCATTCATCTGTAAGATGGCATGCCATTAAACTTCTCGAAAACGATGGGGATGTAATGGATGATCATCCCATCGGGACAGAGGATGTAATTGACAGAAGCTATGAAAAGGAAATTATACAGGCCAAATATTCATATATTGAACACATGATGGGAGAAGTTTTGTTTTACCGGAAAAAGAAAAAGGATGGCACAGACAGAGCAGACCGTCTGTTGACGCACTCCCTATGGGGAATCCCTGTTTTTCTGTGTATTATGGCGATGGTATTTTTTTTAACCTTTACATTAGGCGACTGGCTGAAAGGATATTTTGAAGCTTTTCTGGATATTTTTTCGGGAAATGTCTCTGAATTTCTTGTTGGCGCCCACACGGCAGACTGGCTGGTTTCATTGATTGTAGATGGGATTATTGCCGGGGTAGGCGGGATTTTAACTTTTATACCCAATATTGCCATTCTTTTTCTTGCCCTTGCCATATTGGAGGACAGTGGCTATATGGCAAGAGTGGCATATGTAATGGACAGTGTAATGGGAAAGGTGGGACTTTCAGGGAAAGCCTTCCTGCCTTTGGTTTTAGGCTTTGGCTGTACGGTTCCGGCAATTATGGCTTCCCGCGCCCTGGAAACAGAAAAGGACCGGAGAAAAACAATGATTATCACGCCATTTATGTCCTGTTCGGCAAGACTTCCGGTATATGTGCTTTTTTCAGGCATGTTTTTTGGAAATTATGCCCATGTAGCGGCCTTTTCCATGTATGTAATCGGACTGCTTTGCGCGATTTTGGTGGAAAGGATTATCCATATATTTGATACAGAAAAGGAGAGCGACTGCCTGTTAATAGAACTGCCTGAATATAAAAAGCCCAATGGAAGAACCATCAGGATTTATGTATGGAATAAACTAAAAGATTATCTTTCAAAAGCAGGAACCACGATTTTTATTGCATCCATTTTATTATGGGCAGTATTAAATTTCGGTCCATCTGGCATGGTGGCAAATCCGGCAGACAGTTTTGGGGCCGCCATTGGAAAATGGCTGACTCCCATTATGCGTCCGGCAGGCCTTGGTATGTGGCAGATTATTGTGTCTTTGATTGCTGGTATCTCTGCAAAAGAAGTGGTTGTGTCAAGTTTTTCTGTGCTTTTTGGCGCAGGCAGTGGGGAGATGGTATCAGGTATTGGTGCAGTTGCGGAAAACCTGAAGGCAATCGACCCTGCTTTTGGTCCCTTAAACGCATACTGTATGATGCTGTTTGTGCTTTTGTATGTCCCCTGTGCAGCGGCAATGGCAACTATCAGGAAGGAAAGCGGTTCCACAGCATTTATGGTAAAACTGGCTCTTTTCCAGATTTTATTTGCGTGGACTGCAGCGGCGCTGGTTTTTCAGATTGGAAGTTTTCTGTTTTAAAAATTAGATTTATGCCTTGATTTCCTTGCAGGTTTGTGTGACAATATACAGGAACCTGCAAGTTTTATATATACGATGCAGAACGGCATTAATTATGGGAGGTATGAGATATGAGAGGAATAGATACTCAGGTCAGAAAGGAAAGAAGACGCATCTTTAAGGAAGTGGCTAATCTGGCATATACATCTGAAAACCTTAAGGATGATGTTGAAGCCCTTCCCTATAAGATTGTGGATTATGATGAATCAGAATATGAAAGTATCTACCGGGAACGTGCAATTGTAAGAGAGCGGATCCGTCTTGCCATGGGGTTATCCTTACGGCCGGAAAATGCGCCGGTTCATGTTACCCAGGGGCTTGAGGAAAGTAATATTGATGAAAAATATTATGAACCGCCCCTGATGCAGGTGATACCTTCCGCCTGCAATGCCTGTCCTGAAAACAAATACGAAGTTACAGATAAATGTATGGGCTGTGTGGCTCATCCCTGCCGGGAAGTATGCCCCAAGGGAGCCATCAGCATGAAAAACGGTAAGTCGGTGATTGACCAGGAGAAATGTATCAAATGCGGTAAGTGTAAGTCTGTTTGCCCATATGATGCCATTTCCCACCAGGTCCGCCCCTGCCTTGCTCACTGCGGCGTTAATGCCATTAAAAGTGATAAAAAGGGCAGAGCTTATATTGACACGGATTTGTGTGTATCCTGCGGCCAGTGCATGGTAAGCTGTCCCTTTGGAGCGATAGCAGATAAATCCCAGATTTTCCAGTTAATCCGTGCCATGCAGTCAGGAAGAAAAATTATTGCTCAGGTTGCGCCAGCTTTCGTAGGCCAGTTTGGAAAGGCGGCAACTCCTGATAAAATTAAATCAGCTCTTAAGGAACTTGGTTTTTTTGATGTATATGAAACAGCAATAGGCGCTGATATTGGCGCCATGACAGAAGCAGAGCACTATGTGAAAGAAGTGGCAACAGGAGAACTTCCCTTCCTTCTTACATCCTGTTGTCCTTCATGGTCCATGCTGGCAAAGAAATTTTTCCCGGAAACCATAGATAAAATTTCCAACGCTCTGACCCCTATGGTTGCTACAGCGCGTAAAATTAAAGAAGACCACCCTGATGCCAGTGTAGTGTTTATAGGGCCATGTGCTTCCAAAAAACTGGAGGCATCCCGAAGAACCATACGTTCAGACGTGGACTTTGTTATTACTTTTGAGGAGCTGGCTGGAATGTTTGAGGCAAAGGGACTTTTACCGGAGATGGTGGAAGCCGTTGATAAAATGAACGATGCTACAGGCGCCGGAAGAGGCTATGGTGTGGCCGGGGGTGTTGCTAGTGCCATTGAAGAATGTATCCGGGAATATTATCCGGATGTGGAAGTGAATATTGAACATGCAGAAAGTCTCACAGAATGTAAAAAAATGCTGATGCTTGCCAAAGTCGGCAAAAAAAATGGATGTCTGATTGAGGGAATGGCATGTCCCGGCGGCTGTGTGGCAGGCGCAGGCACTAATATTGCTATTCCGCAGGCAGTAAAAGAAGTGTCAGGCTTTAAAGCGGCAGCAGATAAAAAAATTCCAGAACCGGAAACCGAATCAGGAAAGGAATAAAACTGCTTGAGAGAACCCAGTAAATTACAAAAACAGGCAATCAGCCATTTAAAGGGGCCAGCAATGGTTATTGCTGGCCCTGGCAGTGGAAAAACCTTTACAATTATTCAGCGTATTTTAAATCTTGTTCAAAATCACCACATACCTCCTGACAATATTCTTGTAATCACTTATACCAAGGCAGCGGCAAATGAAATGAAAGAAAGATATGAAAAAGCCATCAGCCAGTCTTTTCTATGTAATAACGAATCTGCCAGATGGGGCAACGTCAATTTTGGCACATTTCACAGTATCTGCTACAATATTCTCAAACAATGCGGCCGGGCAAATGCCAGTTCCCTGATAAAAGAGGTTGATAAAAGAAAGTTACTGCAAATAATTCTTGGCAACAATGGACTTGCTTCAAAATGCAATTATGACATTATTTCAAAGCTCCAAAATCATATCAGCCGTATTAAAAATTTAGGGAATATGCCCGCCTCTTCCAATAAAAGTTTTCCGGAAAATACAAACGGACTTTCCGCTCTGTTTTCTGTAGAAGAACTGTTCCTTATCCAAAAGGAATACGACCAATACCTAAGGGAACAGGGAATGATTGACTTTGATGATATGATAACGGAATCTTTAAGTCTTTTATCCTCAAATCAGGCTATATTATGCAGATATCAAAATATTTTCCAATATATTTTAGCAGATGAATTTCAGGACATTAATTATCCCCAATATGAAATACTAAAACTGCTCGCCCTGCCTTCCAATAATCTTTTTGTTGTGGGGGATGATGACCAGGCGATTTATGGTTTCCGTGGAGCAACCCCAGGTATTATGAAACGATTTCTTACAGATTATACGGAGGGAACACAAATTCTGCTGACTGAAAATTACCGTTGTGGCACCGAAATTGTATGTTTAGCGCAGCAGGTAATCTCACAGAATAAAGAAAGGTTTGTAAAAGAATTTTATCCAATCAGAGCCGGAGGAAAGTTGAAATCTTCCTGCTTTGATAACCGGAAGGAAGAGGAAGCTGAACTCATAAACCATCTTTTAGGTCTGGATATGGAATGTTTAATTGATACTGCGGTTATTGTCAGAACGAACATGGAAGTCATACAGTACAAAGAACTTTTAAAATCCTCTGGCATTGCAGTGAGAGGAAGTAAAAAAAATGAAGAAGATATATTTTCCGGTTTTATGATAGAAGATATTTCTGCGTTTCTGGCTTTTTTATATGAAGGCAGAAAGAGAAGCGATTTTCTGCATTTTATGAATAAGCCTAATCGTTTTTTCACAAGAATGGCGCTTACCGGAGAGAAAGTTTCTCTTCAGCAGATGGAGCAGTATTATAGACAAAATCCGCAAATGCTTTCAAAAGTCCAGCTTTTTTTCCGCCATATAAAAATTGCGTCTGGATTACATCCCCATCTAGCGGTATCTTTTTTCAGAAAAACGCTTGGCTATGATAATTATCTGCATGAAAAGGCACAGGATTATAAAGATTATCAGAGGCTTTTGGCAAAGGCGGATCAAATCCAGTGTTTTATGAAAGCGTTTAAGGGAAATTCTGTCAGGGAATTTATTGACTGCCAGGCAGAAAAAACAGGACAAAATCCTTTAAAGGAGGTAGAAGAACATGGCGCTGCTGTATGCACTATGCACGGGGCAAAAGGGCTGGAATTTGGCAGGGTTTTTCTTCCTGATGTAAATGAAGGAATTATTCCTGGAAAAGAATGCGTTACTCCATCCGCCCTGGAGGAAGAGCGAAGGCTCCTGTATGTTGCCATTACAAGAGCCAGGGAAGAATTATATATTTATTACACCAAAGAACGGGGCAGAAAACTGTCACGCTACCTGCAGGGAATTATTCCCCCTCCATAAGCTCATCAAACTCTGCATTATCGAGATATTCGTCAAAAGCATCAGAAACACTTTCATACTCATCATCATCCTCAATATATGTCAGTTCCGGTTCTTCATTGGGATTGGCTTCGTTTTCATGATAACGGTAAAACCATACTTCGCCATCGTGATTTTCTCCGTCTTCTTCAAGAGGAAGCAGCACAATGTAATCCTGTTTTCTGACAGTGAGTATAGTTACAATGGCGCAGGTTACATTTGTTCCATCCTGAAGCTCTAAGGTCACTGTCATTTCTTCATCATTGTCTTCAGGGTGACTTACCTGGTTACTGTTTAAATTATCTGTTTTTTTATTTTTTTTCATAATATCTCCTTTGTTTTTGGTAAAATTTTAAATAGCGACTGTATCTATTTTACCTGTTATATTTTTATTGTGCAATATGCTTTAATATTTTCTTGCAATAGTCATGAATTTTATATTATGATATAAGAAGGGCAGTTGAACGTTAATGACAACGGGAGGGCGCATGAAAAATAATTGGAAAATAACCTATTTTAAGCCGGACAGGCAGGGAGTATTTCCTGCCAAAGACAGTGTAAGCTTTGCAGCAGATTTGATGACGGATAAAGAATGTGGTGTTGTTTTGTATGACCACGAAGGAAAAGAGCAGCGCTATCCCTTTTCCAAAGAAGGGCAGAGAGGTTCTCTTTACGGCCTTAAGCTGGAGGGAAAAGGAATTAAAGCCCATACATACAATTTCTTTATTGGCGATGAAATCATAACAGACCCTTATGCAAGACAGATACGGGGCCTTGAAAAATGGGGAAGCGGCAGGGACCAAAAACGGTTGTCCTGTGGTTCTTTTCTATCTCATAATTTTGACTGGCAGCAGGACCGCCCTTTGTTAATTCCATTAGAAGACAGCGTTATCTATGGACTTAATGTACGTGCTTTTACTATTCATAAAAGTTCCGGGGTAAGACATCGGGGAACTTTTGAAGGTATTATTGAAAAAATTCCTTATCTTAAAGAATTGGGCATTACAGCTGTGGAATTAATGCCTTGTTATGAATATGAAGAATGTATGTATCCTGAGGAAAAACCATCCTTGTTTATGAATATGGCAGCAGAATTTCCGGAAAATACTTTGTCACCTAAGAAAGATATTGTGGAAGAAGTACGGCTGAATTGTTGGGGGTTTCAGAAGGGATTTTACTTTACGCCAAAGGCGGCTTACGGTTTTGGAAAATTTCCAGAAATATCTTTTAAAACAATGGTCCGGGAGCTGCACAAAAATGGAATTGAAGTGATGATGCAGTTTTACTTTCCGCCAGAAATAAAACAGCTATACATGCTGGATGTGGTAAGATATTGGGTAACAGAATATCACATTGACGGGATACGCATCAGTGGTTTTCATATTCCTTTCAGGCTTTTGGCGGAAGAGCCTGTTTTAAAAAATATAAAGATATGGTGTACTTATTTGCCGAAGGAGGACTTTTCAGTTATCAGCAATCCTGTATTTAAAAATTTTATTGCGGATAATGGCTGCTTTAGGTATGATATGAAGCGTTTTTTAAAAGGCGATGAGGGAATGCTTAATCAGGCGCTGTTTTACCAAAAACGCAATCCAAAAGAATTTGGCGTTGTAAATTATCTGGCAGACTATGACGGTTTTTCTTTGTATGATAGTGTATGCTATGAGAGGAAGCATAACGAAAGCAATGGAGAAAACAATCGTGATGGCAGTGATGTAAATTTCACATGGAACTGTGGCATTGAAGGAAATACCCGCAAAAAAGCAATTCAGGAGCTTCGCTTAAAACAATTAAAAAATGCGCTGTCTTTTGTCTTTTTAGCGCAGGGAGTTCCATATATCTTCAGTGGAGATGAATTTGGCAATTCCCGTGGAGGAAATAATAATTGTTACTGTCAGGACAACGAAACAGGTTGGATTAAATGGAAGAAGAATCAGTTTTCAAGAGAACTGCTTTCCTATACCAAGACCTTAATCAGGCTTCGCAGACAGCATCTGATTCTCCATATGAAGGAAGAATTAACAGCTATAGATACCAGGGGATATGGCCTTCCCGATATTTCTTATCATGGCGTAGAGGCATGGCGCCCTGATTTGAGCTATATCAGCCGTATGGTGGGCATTGCTTTATGTGGAAAATATGACCCGTCCGGAACGGGTGATTCCCTTTATATTGCATATAATATGCACTGGGAGCCGCATAAAATGGCGCTTCCCAAATTGACGAAGGGAAGAAAATGGGTAAAGCTGGCAGATACGTCTCTTCTTTTGGACGATAATAACAAGATAAGTGAAAGCGAGTGTTCCAATGGAAATCTGGTTATTACTGTAAAAGAAAGAAGTATTGTCATTTATAAGGCCAGGCAAAGTGAAGTCAAAGTTGAAAGAAAAAATACTGCCATGCCGGAACAGATATAAAGAAAGAGGAAAAAATTGAAAGTTTGGAAACATTTTAAAACCATAACATATCATAGATATCTGGTAATGAAAGGATGCTTTAGAGTTGGCCTGTTTAAGCAGGGACTTCTCCATGACATGTCCAAGTATAGTCCCAGTGAGTTTTGGGTGGGCGCAAAATATTATCAGGGAAACCGCAGTCCCAATAATGCAGAAAGAGAAGATATTGGTTATTCTTCTTCTTGGCTTCATCATAAAGGAAGGAACAAACACCATTATGAATACTGGATTGATTACAGCTCCAAAGCCATTAATGGGGGAATGGCGCCAGCTCCCATGCCTGAAAAATATGTGGCTGAAATGCTGATGGACCGGATTGCAGCCAGCAAAGTCTATAATGGAAGCAGCTATACGGATTCTTCTCCCTGGGAATATTATTGTTCTGGTAAAGAAAAAGCGCCTATCCATCCAAGGACAAAGGCTCTTTTGGAAAAACTTCTTAAAATGCTCTCTGCGAAAGGGGAAGACATAACTTTTGCCTATATAAAAAAACGGGTACTGCATAAAAAGCAAAGACAAAAGCATTGCAAAACTGCCCAAAAGAAATAAAAACATGCTTTAAGGGAATCAGAACACTTTTATTAATTCCGCATATGATAAAGTATATGAAAAAGGAGTGATAAAAGTATGAATTGTCTGATTTTAGTCTTATTACTTTTATGCGGTCAGAATAGTGGAAACTGTTTTGATAATGGCTGCAATAACAGCTGTGGCTGCAGGAATGACCGTTGTGACAAAGAAGGACGTTGTGAGCGCGATGGCGGACGAAACAGCAGCAGATGCGGCTGTGGAAATGACCATAAGGATGACGATGATTGTGGGTGCCGGAGCGACTTCCGTTCAGAACCACGATTTGAACAAAGACCTTTTATGTTTAACCAGAATTCAGGCTGTGGATGTGAAGAACAACAGAATAATAATTGCGACAGATAACAGGAACTATAATCTTTCATATCTTAAAAATGTGCGGGGACTACCCGCACATTTTTTTGAAAAATTTGTTTTTACAGGGAACCAATTACGCTTTTCAGGCATCCTATAAGTGAACGAAGATAAATTGTTCTGCATACCAGAAAATTTGAAGTAAAAAATGCAGAGCTTTCTTATGATTGTTGTTAAGGAGGTGAGTGTGTAGTGGATAATGAAACATTTGGAAAATTTATCAGGGAATATATGCCTAATATGTACAGGCTTGCACTTGGTATGCTTTGTTCCAGGGCGGATGCCGAAGACGCGGTATGCGAAGCAATTTTAAAAGCATATGAAAATCTGGACAGGCTAAAGAAGCCGGAACGGTTTAAGTCGTGGGTCATGCAAATTACTGCCAATGAAGCCCGGAAAATTTACAGAAAGTCCAAACGGGAAATGGGAATGGATTGTATGGATGATGTCATGCCTGCTTTTGTGGATGATTATCATGAGTTATGGGATGCTGTGATGACGCTGGAGGAAATCTATAGGGAAGTAATTATTTTATACTTTTATGGTTCTCTTTCGGTGAAAGAAATCAGTAAAGCGCTTCATATTGCAGAAGGAACTGTAAAATCAAGGCTGTCACGTGGGAAAAAAGCATTAAAAAATGCGCTTTAAACTTTCAGAAGGGAGTGACATTTTATGAAAGATAATTTTGAAAATAGAATATTCCAGATGGCGGAAGAAGAACAGATTATACTTCCCGATTCAATAAAGCAAAAGGTAGATAAAAAACTGGAAAATCTGCCAGAACATAAAACAGTGTTTAAAATGAATATCCGAAAAGCAATTATTTTAGCAGCTGTAATGATTATGCTTTTTTCTATTACGGCAACTGCGACAATAGGAGCGCTGCGTTTGCGGATGGAAGAAATGAATCAGGAGAAACTGGAAGAATATTTTGTGCAGATTTATACCTCGAAACTTCCTGCAGATAATTATAACCGTCCTTACATGGAGGAGGAATGCAGCCGTATGGAAGAACTGCGGAAGGTATATGAAAATGGGACAACATTTCCCGAAGGGAGCATTACCATAATAGAAAATGCAGATGACTATAAGGGAAAGAATATATCCTTTTTAAGTAAAACCAGTACTTTCTTTTTCCCGGAAAATGAAATGAGTGATGAACAGCTTTTGCAGATTATTGATTTTTATTATAAAAGAGATTATAGTCTGCAAAAAATAAATGAAATGATCAGTTCTGGTGAAATTGAAATTCCCAGGAAGATAAAAGATATACAGATGCAAAAAGAGCCTGTAGCGTCTGCACCAATAGAGGATAAAGCGGTTATGAATCCTGACCAGGCGCTTACGATTCCCTATACGGGGGAGCTATCTCTTTTATATATTGCAGGAGGCAGGGATTGTATTTTCCTGACAGGCTGGAATGCCATCCACAAAATGAAAATCGGCAGCAGCAGTTCCACTTTGTTTTTTGACGATTTTGACAGACTAACAAGAGTTACCTCCCTTTGTCAGTCCGATAAAGGTGACATTTACCTTGCATTAATGCAGATATCCGATTCGGGCAGCTTCGAACCTGCTCTATGGGTATTAAATGAAGAAGGAAAAAAGATTAAAGAAATTGACCTGTCCCCATTCCAAAAAAAGAAAGAGATTACAATGGGAGGCGTTTCGGGCAATTGCTTTATTCGTCAGATGGTGGTGGATGGAAATGGTTATCTTTATATTAAGGGAGCTGGATTTCAAGATGCGGATATACTATTAATTCTGGATGCAGATGGGAACCTTGTTTCAAAAATTCATTCAGGAGAATATGCCGCGAACCTGTCAAGCGGTATTGGTATTGGAAAAGATGGAAAAGTATATATGTGCCTGTATGACAGAGAAAACAGAATGGGAATTGCCTCTGTTAATCCTGAAAAGGGGACATTTGAGGATATTTGTATGGGAATTATGCCAGAAAAAACTATTTTGCCGGATATTATTGCGCCAGGCCTTGATTCTGATTTTATTTTCTGGGGCTATGACGGAATTTTCTCTTATAATATGAGGGAGAAGAGCGTATGCGTAGTTATGCCGGCATATGAGACTCCTTGTGACGTGGAAGGCGCCTTAAACTGTGTTCTTCCTGACGGCAGGATTGTACTGGTATCCTGTACAGAATATACCAGCCGGCAAATGGAAAACGGAGAAACCTTATATGACAGGATTCCAGATAAAACCTGTTTTTATTACATTCCCTCTCAGCGAAAAAAATAGAAATTATTAAAAATTTTATATTTCCTTTTTAGAATGTCATGTTATAATAGCCTAAGCATGGCATTCTTTTTGTGCGGAGGTTATCATATGAAAAATTTATTAAATCAGATAATAAAATTCGGAATTGTAGGTTTTTTCTGCTTCTTTATTGATTTTGGCATTACAACAGGGCTTACCAATCAATTGGGCGTCCATTATCTGATATCCAAATTTCTGGGATTTGTAGTTTCTGCAATAGTAAATTATATTTTAAGCGTCAAATTTGTATTTACCAGGAAAAAACAGATGGATAAAAAGAAAGAGTTTAGCGTGTTTTTGGTTTTATCTGCTATCGGCCTTGTAATCAATGAGATTGTAATGTATATTTGCATTGATGGTATCTACAGAAACAGTAATTCTCTCCAAAATCTTATGACGGAATCCTTTGTAGTTTACCTTAGCGCTATCCTTGCAACAGGTGTTGTCATGGTATACAATTTTATATCAAGAAAACTGTTTTTGGAAAGAAAATAAATTATGGATGTAAACCGTTTTGAAAATATCAAAAAAGCTTTTCCAGGCGTCCAAAGAGAAAGGTATGGCATTGGAACGCTGAAGGAAAAAACGCTTCATGCCATATTAAAGGATTATTATGCACCGGATAAAGAAATGCAGGAGGTGAAGGTTGATGGTTTTATAGCCGATATCTGTACAGGAAAAGAAATCATTGAAATTCAGACTGCAGGTTTAGATAAAATGCGGCAAAAGCTGGAGTGTTTTCTGCCAAATTATCCGGTTACAATTGTCTATCCTATTCCTAAAATTAAGTACTTAATTTGGATAAATGAAGAAACGGGAGAGTGTTCCAAGCCAAGAAAAAGTACTTTAAAAGGCTCTGTTTACAGGGCTTTTTATGAGTTATATAAAATAAAGCCCTATCTTTCCAACCCAAATCTCCATTTATGTTTTCCAATGCTTGAGGTAGAAGAATACAGACTTCTTAACGGATGGAGCAGGGATAAGAAAAGAGGTTCCTGCCGTTATGACAGGATTCCTTCTGCACTTTTGGATGAAATCAGGTTTGATGGGGCAGATGATTACAGAAAGTTGATTCCCCCTGACTTGCCGGAGCCTTTTACTGCAAAGGAGCTGGGGGAGGCTGTGAAAGAAAAAAAAGAAACTGCGGGAAGAGCGCTTCATATTTTAAATTATCTTAATGTGGTTGAGAGGTGCAAAAATAAAGGGCGGTTTTACAGCTATCGGTTAGCAGACCAGCAATTGCAGGAGAGAGGAAAGCAGTAAATATGAATAAGAATTTGGAGCATAAAAGTTTAAATCAGGAACCTCCTAAAAATGAACCGGAACGCCAGTATTATTTCATTGAAAAATGCCGCAGGTATGTAAATCTTGAAAGTAACCGGTTGGGACGGGCATTAAATGCCACAGTTGTAAACTTCGGCTGCCAGATGAATGCCAGGGATTCTGAAAAACTGGCAGGGATTTTAGAAAAGGCAGGATTTAACCTGACAGAAAATGAAGAAGCAGATTTTGTTATATTTAACACCTGTACTGTAAGGGACAATGCCAACCAGAGGGTTTATGGCAGACTTGGACATTTAAACAGCCTGAAAAAGAAAAATCCCGCTATGAAGATTGCCTTGTGCGGCTGTATGATGCAGGAAAATTCTGTAGTTGAAAAAATTAAAAAAAGTTATTCCTTTGTTGACCTGGTTTTTGGTACCCATAATATTTATAAATTTGCTGAGCTTTTAGCAAATATGTTTGAGTTTGGCAGCATGGTAATTGATATCTGGGAGGATACGGACCAGATTGTGGAGGATTTGCCAGTTGAGCGAAAATATCCTTTTAAATCCGGCATCAATATTATGTTTGGCTGCAATAATTTCTGCAGTTACTGTATTGTTCCCTATGTAAGGGGGCGTGAAAGAAGCCGGAATCCGGAAGATATTATTAGGGAAATCGAAAACCTTGTGGCTGATGGTGTGGTTGAGATTATGCTTCTTGGACAGAATGTTAATTCCTATGGAAAAAATTTGGAAAGCCCTATATCATTTGCCCAGCTGCTTCGGAAAATTGATAAAATTGAAGGACTTCAAAGGATTCGATTCATGACTTCCCATCCCAAAGATTTATCAGATGAGCTAATTCAGGTAATGAAAGAGTCAAAAAAAATATGCAGGCATCTTCATCTTCCCCTGCAGTCAGGCTCTACCAGAATATTAAATGCCATGAACAGACGTTATACTAAGGAACAATACCTGACTCTCGCCGAAAAAATTAGAAGGGAAATTCCAGGTATTGCTATAACCACTGATATTATTGTGGGATTTCCTGGAGAGGAGCCAAAGGATTTAGACGAGACAATTGATGTGGTTAAAAAAGTAAAGTATGACAATGCTTTTACCTTCATTTACTCCAAACGGACAGGCACCCCTGCCGCCGCCATGGAGCAGGTTCCAGAGCATGTGGTAAAGGAAGGGTTTGACAGGCTGCTTAAAGTGGTACAGGATACGGCAAGGCAGCAGGCGCTTCTTCTAAAAGGCCAGACCTTAGAAGCATTGGTGGAGGAAGTAAATGAACATGACGCTTCCCTTTTGACAGGAAGGCTTTCCAATAATACAATTGTACATTTTAAAGGAGACAAAAGCCTTATTGGGAAAATCGTGCCTGTTTACTTAAAGGAATGCTGCGGTTTTTATTATATGGGGGAAATCAGACAAGGAATTTGCCAGGCGGGGGATGAAAATGAATAAATTAAAACCAAAATTATTTTCTGTTATTAAATCTTATACAAAAGAACAGTTTATTAAAGACATTATTGCAGGGATTATTGTGGCGATTGTTGCACTGCCCCTTTCTATTGCTTTAGCGCTTGCTTCCGGTGTAAGCCCGGAAAGAGGACTCTATACTGCTATTGTAGCAGGTTTTGTTATTGCTTTTCTGGGGGGCAGCAGGGTTCAGATATCTGGACCTACAGCAGCATTTGCAACCATAGTTGCCGGGATTGCGGCAACAAGCGGACTGGAGGGGCTGGCCGTCGCTACAATTATGGCAGGTATATTGCTGATATTAATGGGACTTTTAAGACTTGGAAGCTTAATACGCTTTATTCCATATCCAATTACCACCGGCTTTACAGCTGGAATTGCCCTTACCATTGCCATTGGACAGGTAAAAGATTTTCTTGGACTTACCTATAAAGAAGGAGTAAGCCCTGTGGAGACAATAGAAAAGCTGGAAGCAGTTGTGGAAAGTATAGGAACGGTTAACTTACAGGCCGCAATTGTGGGACTTATATGTCTTGGGGTATTAATTCTATGGCCTGTGCTTGGCAGAAAGATTAAAGGCAGAGCCGGAAAAATCTTGTCAGCAATTCCTGCTTCCCTGTTGGCTGTAATCGCTGGAATTGCCCTGGTAGGGGGGCTTGGAATGAAAGTCAACACCATTGGAACTCTCTATGAAATTTCCAGTAATCTGCCCATGTTTTCTTTTCCGGCAATTAACTTTGAACTAATCCGTTCCCAGTTTGGAAACGCCCTCACCATTGCAATTTTAGCGGCAGTGGAATCCTTGCTTTCCTGTGTGGTTTCAGATAGTATGATAAATTCCAGACATAATTCCAATATGGAACTGGTGGCACAGGGTGCAGGAAATATCTGTTCTGCAATGTTTGGCGGGATTCCGGCCACGGGAGCAATTGCAAGGACGGCAGCAAATGTCAAAAATGGCGGAAGAACACCTATAGCGGGTATGGTACATGCTATTGTCCTTCTTTTAGTGCTGGTACTTTTTATGCCTTATGCGGCGTTAATACCTATGCCGGCCATTGCAGCAATTTTATTTATGGTAGCTTATAACATGTGTGGATGGAGAGAGTTTGCTTATTTGGTAAAAACTTCGCCCAAAAGTGATATTTCTGTTTTAATTGTTACTTTCGTGCTGACAGTGGTTTTTGACCTTGTGGTGGCAATTGAGGCTGGAATTGTATTTGCTGCTGTCTTGTTTATGAAGCGCATGAGCGATGTTACACAGGTAGAAGGCTGGAAATATATTGAAGATGACCCAGATGCCATTGAGCTTAAGGCTGTTCCCAAAAACACGCTGGTTTACGAAATCAGCGGGCCAATGTTTTTTGCGGCAGCAGATAAACTGCTCCGTATCCGTTTTATGGATAACACAAATTGCCTGGTTATCCGAATGAGAAGCGTAAGCGCCATTGATGCCACGGCAATGCACAATCTGGAACAACTTTTACATACCTGCCAAAGCAGAAATGTACATTTGGTTTTATCCCATGTAAATGAACAGCCAATGAAGGTCATGAAAAAATCAGGCTTTTATCAGGCAGTTGGAGCGGAAAATTTCTGTGCACACATAGATGACGCCCTAATAAGGGCACAAGCTTATAACAAATGATTTTATCTGCGGCCGCCAGATATGCGTGAGACATGTTTGCCTGGTTTGGTCTGCAGGGAAAAACGGATGGTGAAAAAATGGCGGAAATGACCCCAATGATGCAGCAGTATTTGGAAACCAAAAAGGAACATCCTGACTGTATTTTATTTTACAGGCTGGGTGATTTTTATGAAATGTTTTTTGAAGATGCCCTCACTGCATCCAAAGAGCTGGAAATCACACTCACCGGAAAAAACTGTGGAATGGAAGAGCGGGCGCCCATGTGCGGTATCCCTTACCATGCCGTTGACGGATACTTAAATAAATTGGTTTCCAAAGGCTATAAAGTAGCCATCTGTGAACAGATGGAAGATGCAAAGCAGGCAAAAGGACTTGTGAAAAGGGATGTCACCAGAATTGTTACGCCAGGTACAAACCTTAACATTCAGGGAATGGACGAGGGACGTAACAATTTCATTATGTGTATTGCCTATTTCCAGGGAAAGTCAGGTATTTCAATTGCAGATGTTACTACAGGAGATTATTATCTGACAGAAGTGGAAGAAAATAAAAAGCTTTTGGATGAAATAAACAAATATGCCCCCAGTGAAATTATCTGCAACGATGCTTTTTTAGTCAGCGGCATTGACATAGAAGATTTAAAAGGAAGGCTGCATATTGCAGTTTATCCCTTAGAACCACATTTTTTTGATGAGGACAGATGCCATAAGGGATTGCTTAAGCATTTTCATGTTAATTCATTACAGGGAATGGGAGTGTCAGACTTTCCGGCAGGACTGATTGCCGCCGGAAGTCTGATGCTGTACTTAACTGATACCCAAAAAACCGCCTTAGACCATTTTACTCATTTGTATCCTTACCTTACCAGCAAATATATGCTCCTTGACAGCGCTACAAGAAGAAATCTAGAGCTTACAGAAACTCTGCGGGAGAAGCAAAAGAGAGGGTCCCTTTTATGGGTGTTGGACAAAACAAAAACGGCAATGGGCGCCCGTACCTTACGCCAGTTTATTGAGCAGCCTTTAATCGACAAGGCACAGATAGAAGGACGCCTTGACAGTATCAGCGCTTTATTATCCCATACAATCAGCCGGGATGAAATCAGAGAATACCTAAATCCTATTTATGATTTAGAGAGACTGCTTGGAAAGGTAAGTTATAAAACTGCCAATCCAAGAGACTTAATTGCCTTTAGAAATTCTCTTAAGATGCTGCCCCATATTAAAACCATATTAAAAGATTTTGAAGAAATATTCCTTAAAGAAATCTATCAGGAAATGGATGATTTATCTGACATCTGCATCCTGATTGAAAATGCCATCAATGAGGAACCACCCATAGCCATTAAAGAAGGCGGCATTATCCGGGAAGGATTTGATGAAACCATTGACAACCTCCGCCATGCAAAGACACAAGGAAAAGACTGGCTGGCAAAGCTGGAAGAACAAGACCGGGAGCGGACAGGCATAAAAAACCTGCGTATCCGTTATAATAAAGTATTTGGTTATTATTATGAAGTAACTAATTCCTACAAAAACCTGGTGCCAGAGGATTATGTCAGAAAACAGACGCTTGCCAATGCAGAACGTTACACGAATGCAAAGCTAAAGGAACTGGAAGATACCATCTTAAATGCTGAGGATAAACTTTTCACTTTAGAATATGACATGTTCTGCCAGATAAGAGACGCTATAGCCGGAGAAATGGAGCGTATCCAAAAGACAGCCAAAGCTGTGGCCAGACTGGATGTGTTCTGCTCTCTTTCCCTTGTAGCGGAGAGAAACAACTATGTGCGTCCTTTAGTGAATGAAAAAGGAATAATTAATATCAAAGGCGGCAGACATCCAGTAGTTGAACAGATGATAAGTGGCGACATGTTTATCTCCAATGATACTTATCTGGATAATAATAAATACTGTGTTTCAATTATCACAGGACCCAAT
>CAMUHA010000019.1 GCA_947088515.1 uncultured bacterium | reverse complement strand
CGTTTGGTTCCAATAGGCAGGTGCTGGGAACAGATCACATCAATTACACCGGCAGACATTCCCCACCAGTAATTAATAGCTTTCATGGAGGAGGGGTTGTCATCATATTTCCATGTTCCGTCCATAATTGTACGGATTAACTGTTCATAAAATTTACCCCAATGGCATAGCGGCATAGCAAGATTTCTGGTATGGCCGTCTTCCATATGGTAAATGCCAAAGAAACGGGTTCCTTCTTCGGGGATAACCATATCTTTTCCGGAAATACAGGAAGAACCGGATTCCGCAATCTTTTTTTCGATATCTACGTCTTTCATGGTAGACCATTCCAGATAAACCTTAGCCCGTGGATTAACCATTTTGGCGCCCAGCGCAAATGCGTTAATGTTGGCGATGGAGCCGTAAATGGGATAATCCGCAATATAGGTCAGACGACTGTTTTCCGCCATGGCTCCGGCAATGGCGCCCATCAGGAACTTGGCCTCATGAAGCCGGGAGTAATAGGTCCGAATATACCTGTGAGAGGTATTTAAGGAGCAGCTTAGAACCCGGATGTCCGGATAAGCAATAGCGGCTTTTACACTAGCAGGCACAAAAGTAGGAGAAGTTGTAAAAATCAGATTACATCCTTTGCTTATGGCATCTTCTATAAGGGATTCTGCGTTTTCCTGGGTGCCATTTTCGTAGCTTATGGTGATTACCTCATCAGGGAAGGTTTGTTCCAGATAGAGCCTGCCCAACTCATGGGAATAAGTCCAGGCGGAGGTTCCAGGCGTTTTCTCATAAATAAATGCTGCTTTCAGTTTTGGAGAGCTAAGCGGCAGCAGTTTGCTAAGCAGTGTTTTCTTTTCCTGATTGGGTTTCATTTTCAGGTCGATTTCCTGGTCTTCCTGAAGCAGTTCAAATTCTTCCCAGCTTTTTAAAATCAGTTCTTTTAGTTCGCTGGTAGTCTTTTCCTCAATGGAGTCATATCCATATAAGGTGATAAAAGAAAGAAAGGCATCTCCCGGCGTAATCCGCAGCCTGCTTCCGCCTCTTGCTTTATATTCGGAGGTGAACTTTGTGTAAATGAAACTGAATTTCAGTAAATCCTCTCCAGACCACGTTTCGTCTGGCGCTTTACCAACTGCCTCCTGCAGTCTTGCAAAACAGCCTTCCTGGGAAAACCAGATATAGTTAATAGGGGCAACATCATAAAAATCCAGAAATTCATAATAAATTTTATTTTCTTTGTCATCTGTGCGTTTAGGGACAATACGTATAACATTTCCTGGAATGGAGACAACCCCAAAATATTTCATAACGCTTACCCGTTTATTGCCTTCCTGTACATAGAACTTGTTCATGTATTCATAGGCTTTGATTGGGTCACGGATGCCTTCTTCCACATGGTGGTTGCTAAGGTCTGACCACTTGTAGGCAAATTCCGTATCTTCCTGCAAAATCGGCATAAAGTTTCCCGCAAAAGAGTTGCTTCTTCCTGTAGTTTTGGTTCCGGCAATCTGGTCAATTGGAATCTGCACAAGACCAAGAGGCATTTCAGAATAAGCCCCTTTTTCCGGCATTATGTCATCCAAAATCTGCAAGGTGGGCAGCTCTCCCCGCAGCATTCGGGCCTGATAGTCTTTTTTCCCTAATTTATATGCTTTACTATAATCTTCTCTTCCCATAATTTCCCTCTGTATTTTATATTATATTTGTTCGGCTTCTATATTATTATAGGGAAGAATTATGTGAAATGCAAGAAAAAGACAGGCAATGGGAATTAATTCTTGACAGAACAAGAGCAAGTGATATGATGTACTTGTACAATAAGTACAAATTATCAAAGGTGATATATATGGAGTTGCAGCGGCAGACAATATTTCTGATTAAGAAGTCATGTTGCTTCATTTCTGATATCTGTGAGAAGTTACAGAAAAAAGATGGATAAAAGAGAGGATAGATTTTATGTTTGACACAAAGAAAAGAAAAAAGAGCAGAGGAAGCCTTGTAATTGCCGTTGTCCTAGCTATGGGGTTTATTGTTTCCTGCGGATATAAACAGGAGGATGGGGAAGGGAAGAAAGAGGATTATGATGGCTCTTCTTATCAAAGCAAGTCTATAGAGGGTACAGCGGCAGATAATGAAACACAGGACGGGCAGCTGGAAGAGGATGCGTTTAAAGACACTGCTGGAAGTGAAGAGACAAAAGAGTTTGATTATAATCATGAATATAATGAGATAATCAGGGTTTATCAGAATAACATTTATCTTGCAAGGGAAAATGGCATTTATTATATAGAAGGGGGAGTGGGGGAGGAAGAATTACTTTTTGAAAATACCTATAAGCTTAGGAGAGGGATGGAAATAGACGGGAACTTTTTATATTTTTGCGGGGCAACGCAAAGAGGAGGGGAAAATGCGGCCACAATTTACCGGATGAATCTGGACACCCGCGAGATTGTGGATTTGCTTGCTGCTTTTAGCCAAAAATATGAAGCTCTGTATGGGATATCTGTTTATGAAGGAAATTTATATGTGATGGAAGGATATGGGCAGGGGATTGGCTTTGCTTTAAATCAGGAGGGGGAAATTGTAAGTTCACTGGACAAGGATGCGGAGGACTTTTTGTATAAGGAGTACAATGATTATATGGCTCTGGAACTGGCAAAATTGAACGCAGGCATAGATACGCAGGAGTATTGGCGTCTGGTGGAAGAACAGGAGGATAAATACCAGGCTATTGTGGATGTGGCATCCTGTAAGAAAATGTTACAGGGCAGACAAGTGGTCAGCCGGTATAAGGATGAACTGATGTTTGGTATTTATTTCGAAAATGAGGATGGCGCCTATGAACATCTGTGTGACGCTGTTGGCTTTCCAATGCTGGTAACAGATACAGGGCTGTATTATTTTGCATCAAAGGGAGAAATCTGGTACATCGACTTTGAAACCAGACAATCTGAAAAGTTTTTTGCAAGACAGTCAAGAGAGTGGGCGGAAATTTCCCTGGTAAATTACGATAAGGACTATGTATATATTCTGCAAAGAAGGGATATTGGCTATAATATGGAAAATAACCGGGTAGAGGAAAGCTATCTGCTGCGTGTGCCAAGAACAGGAGGAGAAGCCCAAAAAGTATACCGGCTGGAAGAGGATATGAAGACCTATGGAAACGGCTGGTACCGGCGCTGCGGCGTATATAACGGCAGAATGTTCTTTGACGGTCAGGAGGCTATTAGTCTGGACCCGGATGAAAATGGAATGCAGAGGGAAAACAGCAATGAAAAGTCAGAAGATGCACTGGCGATGGAACAGATGGCCAGAGATTTTGCATCCGCCTATTTTCATGGAGACGGGGAACGTCTGGGAATGTTGCTTGCAGAAGACTATAGTGACAGCATAGACTTATACCCTTATCCTGAAAATGCCGGACAGATTGAAGATACCTATATTGGAGGGCTGCCAGAGGGAAATCTGCCTGTGGGGGTGTGCAGCAGGGTATTTTATGAATATAAGGGAGATACGGAAGCGGACGGGGCCACGGTCTGTCTGGATATGGAAATGGTCAAAACAGAGCAAGGCTTTAAAATAAAGTGGTATGGAATTGAAATGTGATGAAAAAAGTGTAAAGCTATTTGATTAGCAACATTTTGCGGGTATATGGGAATAAAAAACAAAAATGATTGAATATAAATATTAAATGTGGTAAAATTGGGAAAATATTTAATGATTCTTTCCCGGATTGGAAATCCCATAAATACGGAGGTTTTAAGATATATGGAAGATTATAAGAAACAATTTATTGAGTTCATGGTGGACAGTCAGGTTTTAAAATTTGGCGAATTTACATTAAAAAGCGGAAGAAAATCTCCTTTTTTTATGAATGCAGGCGGATATGTGACCGGAACCCAGCTCCGTAAGCTGGGAGAGTATTATGCAAAGGCAATTCATGATAATTATGGCCTTGATTTTGATGTGCTTTTTGGACCGGCTTACAAAGGAATTCCCCTTTCTGTGGCAACGGTCATGGCTATAAGTGAATTATATGGAAAGGATATCCGTTACTGTTCCAACCGGAAGGAAGTAAAAGACCACGGGGATACAGGCATTTTGCTGGGAAGTAAATTAAAAGATGGTGACAGGGTTGTTATTATTGAGGATGTAACTACCTCCGGTAAGTCTATTGAAGAAACATATCCCATTATCCGCGCGCAGGCGGATGTTATTGTAAAGGGGCTGATGGTTTCTTTAAACCGGATGGAAAAGGGACAAACAGAAAAAAGCGCCCTGGAGGAAATCAGAGAGAAATATGGTTTTGAGGCTAAAGCCATAGTCAATATGCAGGAAGTGACAGAGTATTTATATAACAAGCCTTACAAAGGACAGATTTTTATAGATGACAAAATTAAAGGAGCAATTGACGCATATTATGAAGAGTATGGTGCAGGCGTCTTAAGGTAATACTTATTTCATATCTATCAGGAAAGGGGCATGAATATGGAAGAAAAAGTTTATAAGATTATGGGCGGTGCAGGGGCAACGAGTATCGCTGTGGGTGTTGTGACACTGGTAACAGGGGTAGTCTGCGGCATATTGATGATTGTAGGCGGTTCAAAGCTGTTAGCAGGTAAATCAAAGATTTTATTTTAAAGAGAGGGGCATTTTTCAAAAAAGAGAAATGCCCTCTTTCTGATGAATAGAAACAGAAAGAGAACGGCAGGATGTTAAGAAAGAAAGGATATATTTTCACAAATAAGGAGCATCCGAAAAAGGGAATTATGTCCACCATACTTGGGATGCTGGCCAATATCACGCTGGGAACGGCAGTTTACTTATCTTATTTAAGTGATGGCGCACCTTCTGACCGGAACACGGCAGCAGCGCTTCTTGCCGTGGTATATATGATAGTGGGACTGGTTTTGGGTTTATGGTCTACTACAGAAAAGGAAAAGTTCAAACTGTTTATTGTGCTGGGAATTTTTTTAAATATCCTGGCTTTTGGAATGCTTAGTCTTATATTATTTGCAGGAGCGTATGTAGAATGATGGTAGAAGAAAGATTTTCACTGGCAAGAGAACGGATACAGGAGATAAGTCTTGGGGAGATGAAAGGACAAATATCTGATGCGGCAGTGCACATAGATGGGAAAGACGAGATCACAAACCAGGAATTTTGGGAATATTTTGTGGATATGGCCCGGTTTATAGGGATGGTTTGTGAAAACTATGATTTTATCCTGGCAGATGGATTAAAAAAGTGTCCTGTTTCAGAATTAAAAGACAGAAACTACAGGCTGTATGAAGACATTCTTCCTGAAAACTATGACAAAAGCTATGCCAATCCTTCTGTGAGCGCAGCAAGATTAGGAGAAAACTATGGGCAGCTTTTGTGTTTTCTGTATGGGGAGCTGCGAAGCATGATTCCTTTTGCCTATGAGAGACGGCTGGAGGATATGGTAATCCGCATGGAACTGTTTCTGGAGATTTACGGTTCTTTCTGCTGTGAAATGGAGGAGAGCAAAAGACCGCCTAAACTGGAAACACTCAAAGACATTGTTTATTGGTATGTAAGTGACTATACAAAAGAGGCGACAGAAAAACAGCTAAGGGAGACGCTGCTGCCGGAAGAAAATTTTGCGCGGGATATGATTGAGGGAGACCTTTCTGACCCCAGATATCTTTATTATTATGGAGAATATGTCACTGAAAATGAGTTAAAGACCTGGGAGCATCTGTATTTTCTGCCTAAGGAAACGCTGTGCAGGATGGCGGATACTTATACAGAGGGGTACCGGATTGGATTTGAAGTCACCAGTAAGGATATTTCCAAAAAGAAAACAGTTAATATCCGCTATTGCCTTGGATTTGAGCCAATGATAAAACTGGCAGTGGAAAACTTTGAAAGGATAGGATTAAAGCCCACAATCTATCGTGCATCATCCAATATTTTACAGGGAAGAGGAATGAGCCGGGTCGGATATTACGGCGCAATTCCTAACAGGCAGTATGACTTTGACCACAAGGATGACCAGGCCCTTGTGCTTGACAAAAGGCTGGTTCAGGTGCGTATGGAGGCCCAAAGGGAAAGCTACGAAAAGTATAAAAATGAGGCGGCAGTATTTGGAGGTCCCGCCTTGGTGGAGGTTTTTGGGGAAAAACCGGCAGAGCTTAAGGAAAAGCCTGAATCCCTTCATTTATCTAAAACCCAGCAGAAACTGATGGTGGAATATATGTCGGCAGCAGGGGAACTTCAAAACCAGTATATTAAGGGAGAAGAGAGAAGCTTTACCATTATCGCATTCCCTGTGCCGGAAATAGGAAAAGATTATGAAGAAATTTTTGATGAAGTTATAAAGATTAACACTCTTGATTACAAACTTTACCAGAAGATGCAGCAGAAGATAATAGACACGCTGGATAAAGGAAAATATGTGCTGGTCAAGGGAATGAAGGGGAACAAAACCAATATAAAGGTTATGCTTCATACCCTTGAAGATAGGGAAAAGCAGACGAACTTTGAAAATTGTGTGGCGGATGTCAACATTCCGGTGGGAGAAGTGTTCACCTCTCCGGCGCTTGAAGGGACAGAAGGGGTTCTTCATGTCAGCCGGGTATATTTAAACGAAATGGAATATAAAGATATCACGCTGGTTCTTAAGGACGGAATGGTAACAGACTATACTTGCAGCAATTTTGAAAATGAGGAACAGAACCGAAAATATATCAAGGATAATGTACTCGTCCATCATGACACACTGCCATTAGGCGAGTTTGCAATTGGCACCAACACCACCGCTTTTGTGGCGGCGAGAAAGTATGGAATTGAAGATAAGCTTCCTATATTAATAGCGGAAAAGACAGGCCCCCACTTTGCGGTAGGAGATACCTGTTATTCCCATGCAGAGGATGTGGCGGTTTATAATCCTGACGGAAAGGAGATTATTGCAAGGGATAATACTTATTCTATCAGAAGAAAAGAAAAGGACCCTTCCGCATATTTTAACTGCCATACAGATATAACGATTCCCTATGATGAACTTGGTGAGGTCAGTGTTGTAACCCATGATGAGAGTGTGATATCCATTATTGAAGAAGGAAGGTTTGTGCTGCCGGGCTGTGAGGAATTAAACATTCCCCTTGACGGCAGAATATAGTTGCATAAGAGAAGTATTTTATAGTATGATGTTATAGAATAACAGGAACAGAAAATGGGAGGCAGAGCTATGGCACAGGTTGGAATAGTGATGGGCAGTGATTCGGATATGCCGGTTATGGCAAAGGCGGCGGATGTCCTTACAGAACTTGGAGTTTCTTTTGAAATGAATATTATCTCCGCGCACAGGGAACCGGATGTGTTTTTTGAATATGCAAAGACAGCGGAAGAAAAGGGATTTAAGGTTATTATTGCGGGAGCTGGTATGGCGGCGCATCTTCCGGGGATGTGCGCAGCGATTTTTCCAATGCCTGTAATTGGCATTCCCATGCACACAGCTTCCCTTGGAGGAAGAGATTCCCTGTATTCCATTGTACAGATGCCACAGGGAATTCCAGTGGCGACAGTTGCCATCAACGGCGGCGCTAATGCGGGACTTCTTGCGGCAAAAATTCTGGCAACTTCTGATAAGGAGCTTTTACAGAGGTTGAAAGCATATAGTCAGAGTTTAAAGACAAGTGTCCAAAAGAAGGACGAAAGGCTTGGCAGGGTTGGATATAAAGAATATTAAAATGGCTGTCAGATTACTTAAAAAGGGAAAGGTACGGGTGGAAAAATGGACTATAAGAAAGCCGGAGTGGATATTGAAGCAGGCTACCGCAGTGTAGAGCTGATTAAGAAATATGTAAAGGAGACTGCGCGGCCAGAGGTACTGGGAGGACTGGGAGGTTTTTCAGGAGCTTTTTCCCTTTCTGCAATTAAGAATATGGAAAAGCCTACACTGGTATCCGGGACAGACGGCGTGGGAACCAAGCTAAAGCTTGCCTTCCTTATGGATAAGCATGATACGGTGGGAATTGACTGTGTGGCCATGTGCGTGAACGACATTGCCTGTGCAGGCGGAGAACCACTGTTTTTCCTTGACTATATTGCCTGCGGCAAAAATTATCCTGACAAGATTGCTTCAATTGTAAAGGGCGTTGCAGATGGATGCCGTCAGGCGAAGGCTGCACTTATTGGCGGGGAAACTGCTGAAATGCCCGGTTTTTATCCGGAAGACGAATATGACTTAGCAGGCTTTGCTGTAGGTGTGGTGGATGAAAAGGACCTGATTACAGGAGAGAACATTAAGTCAGGCGATGTTCTTTTGGGAATTGCATCTTCCGGTGTTCACAGCAATGGATTTTCTCTTGTAAGACAAATATTTGATATGACCAAAGAAGGCCTTGAGACATATTATGAGGAGCTGGGAAGTACATTGGGGGAAGCATTGCTTACACCTACCAAAATCTATGTAAAGGCCTTAAAAAGCGTAAAAGAAGCAGGCATTACAATTAAGGGATGCAGTCATATTACCGGAGGCGGTTTTTACGAAAATATTCCCAGAATGCTGCCAGAAGGAATCCGGGCAGTGGTGGAAAAAAGCAGTTACCAGCTGCCAGCTGTCTTCAAGCTGATGCAGGAAAAGGGAAATCTTGAAGAAAAGATGATGTATAATACCTACAATATGGGAATTGGAATGACTCTTACCCTTGCGCCTTCCGATGCGGATAAGGCAATAGAGACTTTAAAGGCAGCAGGAGAGAATGCGTTTATAATAGGAAGAATGGAAGCCGGAGAAAAGGGAGTGGAAATATGCTGAATATTGTAGTATGCGTTTCCGGCGGAGGAACCAATCTCCAGGCGATTATTGACGGCATAGATAATGGAACCATAAAAAACACACAAATAACAGGTGTTATCAGCAACAATGAGAGCGCTTATGCGCTGAAGCGGGCGGAAAGCGCTAATATTGCGGCTTATTGCATTTCACCGAAGAGGTTTGAAAACAGGGAGGCGTTTAACAGGGCTTTTTTAGGAAAAATAGATGAACTTGCCCCTGATTTGATTGTGCTTGCCGGCTTTCTTGTGATATTGCCGGAAGATTTGATAAAAAGGTACAGGAACCGGATTATAAATATCCATCCATCTCTGATTCCCTCTTTTTGCGGGAAAGGGTACTATGGGCTTAAGGTACATAAGGAAGCGCTTGCAAGGGGCGTTAAGATAACCGGGGCTACAGTTCATTTTGTGGATGAGGGAACAGATACAGGAGAAATTATTTGCCAGAAGGCGGTGGAAATCCTAAAGGAGGATACGCCAGAAAGCCTTCAGCGCAGAGTGATGGAAGAGGCGGAATGGATTATATTGCCAAAGGCAATTAATGAAATTGCCCTGCAAAAAGCAGGAAAGGGGAAAGAGAATTGAAAGTACTGATTGTTGGAGGAGGCGGCAGAGAACATGCTATTGCCGCAAGCGTTGCAAAAAGCAAAAAAGTCAGCAGGATATATTGTGCGCCCGGCAATGCGGGAATTGGGCAGATTGCAGAATGCGTGCCTATTGGTCCGATGGAGTTTGACAGGATAACGGCGTTTGCAAAAGAAAAAGAAATTGACCTTACCATTGTGGGAATGGATGATCCGCTGGTAGGCGGTCTTGTGGACGAACTGGAAAAAGAGGGACTGCGTGTTTTTGGGCCGAGAAAAAATGCAGCGGTTATAGAAGGAAGTAAGGCTTTTTCCAAGAACCTTATGAAAAAATATCATATTCCTACAGCCAGTTATGAGACTTTTGACTGTGCAGAGGATGCCATCAGCTATCTGGAAAGGGTTGATTTTCCCATTGTGCTAAAGGCAGACGGGCTGGCCCTTGGAAAAGGGGTGCTTATCTGTAAGAATCTTAAGGAGGCAAAAGACGGGGTTAAGACCATTATGCAGGATAAGCAGTTTGGCGATGCCGGAAGCCGCCTTGTAATTGAAGAGTTTTTGACAGGCAGGGAGGTGTCTGTTTTATCATATGTGGATGGCAGAACCATAAAGACCATGACTTCTGCACAGGACCATAAACGGGCAGGAGATGGGGATACAGGATTAAACACCGGCGGTATGGGTACTTTTTCACCCAGCCCCTTTTACACGAAAGAAGTGGACGAATTTTGTAAAAAATATATTTATCAGGCAACAGTAGATGCCATGGCAGCGGAGGGCAGGGAATTTAAGGGAATTATTTTCTTTGGACTTATGCTTACTGATAAAGGGCCAAGAGTGCTTGAGTATAATGCCAGATTTGGTGACCCTGAAGCCCAGGTGGTGCTGCCAAGGATGAAAAACGATATTATTGAAGTAATGGAAGCTTGTATAGACGGAAGACTTGAAGAGATTGACCTTCAGTTTGAAGATAATGCGGCCGTATGTGTAGTGTTAGCGTCAGACGGCTATCCGGTTAAATACGAAAAGGGATTTGTAATTAACGGACTTGAGAAGTTTGATGGACAGGATTCTTATTTTTGTTTCCATGCCGGAACGAAAATGACAGATAAGGGGATTGTGACAAACGGCGGAAGGGTTCTTGGAGTCACTGCCAAGGGGAAAGATTTAAAAGAAGCAAGAAAACATGCGTATGAGGCGGCGGAATGGGTGACTTTTGAGAATAAATATATGCGCCATGATATTGGAAAAGCAATTGATGAAATATAAAGGTGGGTGTTAGACATGGCTGAGAAAATGCGGAATATGTTCTCAAGGGATTTAGCAAGACCGACCATATGCCAGAAATGCGGCGGCATTTTGGTATATCGCGGGATTGGTGAATACAAGTGCGAGGAATGCGGCGGAGTGGAATATGATGATTACGGAAAAGTGCGCAATTATCTGGAACATCACAGGGGAGCCAATGTTGCTGAGATATCCAGCGCAACGGACGTTTCGCATAAATCCATCCGGGAAATGATAAAGGAAAACCGTTTTGAGGTGATAGAAAGCAGGGGAGGTTTCCTACGCTGTGAAAGCTGCGGAATAGAGATTAAAAGCGGACGTCTGTGCCATAAATGTGAGGAAGCATATCACAGGAAGGTGGAAGAACAGGCGAGGAAAGAAAGACAACAGGGTCTTAGCGGTTATGAACTTGAAATGGGAGATAAGGGAAGCAAACGTTATAAGAGAGAAAGATGAGGAAGAACATTGTGAAAAAGTTTAGTAGTTGGAAAAAGGGACTGGCAGGGATGGTGATGGCCGCCAGCGTATTTTGTATGGCCGCAATCTCATGTTTTGCCGCAGAAGGAAAGGTGATTGCTGAAACTGCCAAAATCCGTGCCCAGGCAAGTACGGACAGCGAAGTGGTAGGCAGCACAGTGAAGGGAAAAGTAATTGATATTTTAGGAGCAGCTAAGGACAGCGGAGGCACCGTCTGGTATAAAGTTGCCGTCTCAGGCGGCGGCTATGGTTATATCAGGGGAGATTTGGTGGAAACCAGCGCCAATATTCCTATAAGCGAAACTTCCGGTCAGACAACATCTGATAACTCGTCCGGAGGAGGCGGAAGCAAACCGGCAGACACAGTACCCACTGCCATAGGAGAGCAGCAGGCTACTGTTAAATCCGGTAATAATGCAAGAGTGCGGTCAGGGGCATCCACCAAACATGATACAGTGGCATCTCTCCCCAGCGGGACTGCAATTACCTTAGTTGGTGAGGCAACTGACAATTCTGGAAATAAATGGTATCAAATAACCTGTAACTATAACAATAAAGCGGTGGAAGGTTATGTAAGATCAGATTTAGTAGTGCTTGGAGCAGCAGCTGGTGAAGGCGGCGGAGAAAATACAAATCCGGAAGGCGGAGAAAATCTGGAAGCCGGAGGGGAAGGAGAAAACCCGGAAGGAGGGGAAAACCCTGAAGGCGGAGGAGAAGGCGGAGAGAACCCTGAAGGAGGGGAACAGCAGCCTGCACCTGTGGAAGAGCATAATGACTATGAAATTGTGTATGCCCAAAACGAAGCAGGGGAATTTGAATATTATCTTTATGACAACATCAACAGTAACAGACAGAAGCTGGGAGAGCTTCTCAATGTGGTGAATGTTGCAAATGAGAACAGCCAGAAGCTTCAGGACCAGATAGATAAAGGCAAGATTATTATCATTGTGCTTGCTGTGGTTATTGTTATATTATTTATTGTTCTGACTATCCTCTTATTTAAAATCAGAGAGCTTTATTATGATGACTATGAGGATGAAGAAGAGGAAGAAGAGGAGGAAGAACCGGCGCCTGTAAGGAAAAAGACCAGAAGACGGGTGGAGGAGGAAGAGGAAGAGCCTGCTCCGGTGAAAAAGAAAAAGAGCGCTTCTGCCCAGGGGCAGGAAAGAACTGTAAGAAGTCAGGAAAAACCTGTGCAGTCCAGACCGAAGGGAGAAAAAGAACTTCATGCGGCGGAAAAAAAGGAACCTGTCAAAAAGGCAGCATCCAGAAAACCACAGAATTTCCTGGTGGAAGATGATGAATTTGAGTTTGAATTTTTAAATATGGATGACAAAGATTTGTAAAACTGAAAGTTCCTGGGGCGTGTCCAAGAAATACTTGTCGCAAAGAGTGCGCAGGTGTTTTCCAAGCATGCTTTCAGGAACTTTCATAAAGTCATAAACCCTTGTGCTGGTTTGGCTTACGTGGAAAGAAAGGATGCACACATGATTATTGAAATAGACTTTAACAGTGGAGAGGCTCTTTACCAGCAGCTTCGCAATCAGATTATCCTTGGTATAGCCACTGCGAAAATTCAGGAAGGAGATACCCTGCCTTCTGTGCGGCAGCTGGCAGATGACATTGGCATCAATATGCACACGGTAAATAAAGCTTACACAGTACTAAAACAGGAAGGCTTTGTAAAAGTGGACAGAAGAAAGGGTGCAGTAATTGCACTGGATGTGGATAAACTAAGAGCATTGGAAGAGATGGATGGGGATTTGCGGGTCATTCTTGCAAAAGGTATATGTAAAGGGGTTTCCTGTGAAGAAGCTCACAGAATGATTGATGAAATATATGAAGAATTTGGAGGAGCCTAACATGCAGCCAGGTGGTTTTACAGACAAAGCAAAAACAGCATTGTTACTTGCAGAGAAGACGGCATCAAGAATGCGGACGGGTTATGTGGGAACAGAGCATATTCTTGTAGGTTTGCTAAAGGAAAATACAGGAGTGGCCGCCAGGGTTCTTAAGGGAAACGGCGCTGATGAAGAAAAAATAATGGACATGATACGGGAGCTGATTATGCCGGAGGCAGCAGTTGCCGTAAAAGAAAAAGAAGGGTATTCCCCAAGAGCGCGGAAGGTGTTGGATGAATCCCACAGACAGGCAGACCGCTTTGGAGCTGAGGCAACCGGAACAGAGCACATTCTTCTTGCACTGCTAAAAGAGGGAGAAAATGTTGCTGTAAGACTTTTAAATACCATTGGCATGTCAGTTCAAAGGATTTATGCAGATACTTTAATTGCCATGGGAGAGGATGGAAGTCTCTATAAAGAGGACTTGGGGAAAAAACAAAACCGGAAAGGCAGACAGACATCTGCTCTTGAGCAGTACAGCAGGGATTTAACAGCGCTTGCAGCAGCAGGCAGACTGGACCCGGTAATTGGCAGGAAAAATGAAATTAAGCGTGTGATAGAAATATTAAGCCGCAGAACCAAAAACAATCCCTGCCTGATTGGGGAGCCGGGAGTCGGGAAAACTGCTGTGGTGGAAGGTCTTGCTCTTCGGATTGTGTCAGGGGAAGTACCCTTTACGGTCCAGAATAAAAGGCTGCTTACCCTGGATTTGTCAGGAATGGTAGCAGGCTCCAAATACCGTGGAGAATTTGAAGAGAGAATTAAAAAGGTTATCCGGGAGGTGCAGGAGGATGGAAATGTTATTCTTTTTCTGGACGAAATGCACACCATTATCGGTGCAGGAGGCGCAGAGGGAGCGATTGACGCATCCAATATTTTAAAACCTTCCCTTGCAAGAGGGGAACTGCAGCTGATTGGGGCTACTACTGTGGCGGAATATCACAAATATGTGGAAAGAGATGCTGCACTGGAGAGGCGTTTCCAGTCAGTATATGTGGAGGAGCCTACCATAGAAGAAGCAGTGGAAATCCTAAAAGGAGTTTCCGCCAAATATGAGGAGCATCACAAGGTGACAATTACTCAGGAAGCGATTGCTGCAGCGGTCCAGTTGTCGGAACGCTATATTAATGACAGAAATCTGCCCGATAAAGCCATTGATTTAATTGACGAGGCAGCGGCGGCTGTACGGCTGAAAAATATGCATACACCTGCAAATTTAAAAGAAATGCAGCAGCGGATTTCGGAGATGGATGGAGAAATGGAAGAATGCCTGAAAACCCAAGATTTGGAACAGGCGGCACAAATCAGGGTCGAGCAGGAGAAACTAATCAAAAAATATGACAGGGCAAGAGAGAAAAACCGTAAAAACCAGGTAGAGAACAGTTTTATTGTGGGAGAAAATGAAATTGCAGAAGTAGTAGCCTCCTGGACGAAGGTGCCGGTAAAGAAACTTACAGAAAAAGAAAGTGAACGTCTTTTAAAGTTAGAAAAAATACTGCACAAACGTGTGATTGGACAGGAAGCGGCGGTTACGGCTGTGTCTAAAGCCATCAGAAGAGGCCGTGTGGGATTGCAGGACCCTCACAGGCCTATAGGCTCCTTTCTTTTCCTTGGACCTACCGGTGTGGGAAAAACAGAGCTAAGCAAGGCACTGGCAGAAGCTATGTTTGGCACAGAAAATGCTTTAATCCGTGTGGATATGTCCGAATATATGGAGGGGCATTCTGTATCCAAGATGATTGGGTCGCCTCCCGGATATGTGGGATTTGAAGAGGGTGGACAGCTCAGTGAGAAAATCAGGAAAAACCCTTATTCCGTGGTGCTTTTTGATGAAATTGAGAAGGCGCACCCAGATGTGTTCAATGTACTTTTGCAGGTGCTGGATGATGGCCATATTACTGATTCCAAGGGACGGAAAGTGAGTTTTAAGAATACCATACTCATTATGACTTCCAATGCTGGCGCCCAGAGGATTGTAGCGCCAAAGAATCTGGGATTTTCCATGGAAACCTCAAAGGAACAGGATTATGAGAAGATGAAAGCTGGTGTGATGGAGGAGGTAAAGAAACTCTTTAAACCAGAATTTATCAACCGTATTGATGAAATCATGGTATTCCAACAGTTAGGCTCAAAAGAAATGCACGATATTATCAATTTGCTTAGTGAAAATCTGGCGGAAAGATGCCGGAAGCAGATGCAGATTAAGCTGTCAGTAAGCAATGCCTTAAAGGAGCATATTGTTACAAAATACGCGGATGATAAAATGGGCGCACGGCCGTTAAAGCGGGCTTTACAGAGTGTGGTGGAGGACCATTTGGCAGAAGAAATTCTGGAAGGTAAGGTAAAAGCGGGAGATACTGTAACGGCAGGATACCGTAAAGAGCAGGTCTGCTTTGAGGTGAAATAATATAAATTTCTTCTTATTTTTTCTATAGATTTCGGAGCCAAAATATATTATACTATCAATAACCAGCAGAGTAACAAAATGGTAGCAGGAGGACATAAGAAATGGCTGTTGTTGAGGAATTACTTCGTTCAGAAGCAGACGGTACAATCAGTTTTGGAAATCATGTGCTTGAAGAAAAGGCAAAAAAGATAGACTTTGAGCACTGTGGGGACTTGTATAAGGTCAAAACCTTCAAGACCATGACCCGGTTATCCAAAAACGGAATGTTTGTTTATGGGTCAGTGCCCGGAACAAGCGTTGCCCATTTTAAGGAAACCGCTGAGGAAATCAGCTTTCGGGTATCAGGCAGTGAAGACGCACAGATAACACTGGAGCTGAATGAGGATACCGAATACGAGGTATTCGTAGATGATAAGAGCATCGGTAAAATGAAGACAAATCTTGGGGGGAAGCTGAATATTGGTGTAGAGCTTGCAGAGACTCAGGAAGTAAGTGTCAGAATAACCAAATAGGGGATTACATGAGGCTGCTGCAAAGTGAAATTTGCAGCAGTTTCCTGTTTTATCAGAAAGAATAACAGGTATAAAAATGAAAAATTTTAATCTGGAGATTTGCGCTGCGCACAAAGTCTTAGGGCTTTGGAAAGGGGTATGGTTATAAAAATGGCAAAAGGAAAAAATACCACAGTGTTTTTCTGTCAGAACTGTGGACATGAGTCCCCTAAATGGCTGGGACAGTGTCCTGGATGCCGTCAATGGAATACTTTTGTGGAAGAAAAAATAACAGGCGGCAGTCAGGGAAAGAGCAATGGGGGAGCTGACCGTGAAAAAAATAAACCGGCAGCGCTTTCAGAGATTTCACTGGAAGAAGAGGACCGGATTAGCGCTCACATGCAGGAATTGGACAGGGTATTAGGAGGAGGGCTGGTAAGAGGTTCTCTTACGCTTGTAGGAGGAGATCCGGGGATTGGAAAGTCTACATTGCTGCTGCAGGTGTGCAGAAACCTTTCGGAAGATAAGCGGCAGGTGCTGTATGTGTCGGGGGAGGAGTCTTTAAAACAGATTAAAATCCGCGCCAACCGTATCGGAGAGTTTGGCTCTTGTTTGAAACTTTTATGTGAAACCAGTCTGGAGACAATAGAGCAGACTATCCGGCAAACTAAACCAGATGTGGTGGTAATTGATTCTATTCAGACTATGTACCATGAAAGCATTTCCTCCGCACCGGGAAGCGTTTCCCAGGTACGGGAGGCAACCAGTGTATTTTTGCAGCTGGCCAAGGGACTGAATACTGCAATTTTTATTGTGGGACATGTGACCAAAGAAGGAACTGTGGCTGGACCCCGTGTACTGGAACATATGGTGGATACGGTACTTTATTTTGAGGGAGACAGATATGCAGCATACCGGATTCTTAGAGGAGTAAAGAACAGATTTGGCGCTACCAATGAAATTGGCGTATTTGAGATGGCGTCCTCCGGGCTTAAGGAAGTTTTTAACCCCTCGGAGTTTATGCTAAGCGGGAAACCGGAAGAGGCAAGCGGTTCTGTGGTAGTCTGTTCACTGGAGGGCACACGTCCCATGCTGATAGAAATACAGGCTCTTGTATGTCATTCCAACTTTGGCATTCCAAGGCGTCAGACCATAGGAACTGATTTTAACAGAGTGAATTTGCTGATTGCGGTACTGGAAAAACGTCTGGGTCTGTCCCTTGGGAACTGCGATGCCTATGTAAATATTGCAGGAGGAATTCGTATACAGGAGCCGGCAACTGACTTGGGAATTGCGATGGCTCTTGTTTCCAGCTTTAAAAATAAAGTGATAGACAGCAAAATGATTGCTGTGGGGGAAGTGGGATTAAGCGGTGAAGTCCGGGGAGTAAGCATGATACAGGCAAGGGTGCAGGAGGCAAAAAAGCTGGGATTTACTCTCTGTGTTATCCCTTCCGTATGTATGGACAGCGTAAAGGAAATTAAGGGAATCAGGATAATTGGTGTAAGAAATATAGGGGAAGCCATAGACCTTTTATGACAGAATTATAATAAAATTTTAAAAATTTGTGTTCAAATAAAGCTTTTTGTGGTAAAATAATCTTTGATTTGTCTGTACAAGACTATAAATCATAATAGACCGGGAAACGTACAGAACTTTCAAACCATCAATTGATGCGGTATCACAGGCAGATAATACCCATATGAAATTTATAATATGCGTATAGGCTCTGGGGTATGCGGAGGTAAAAATGGATAAAAAGAAATGGGTAAAGCATATTCCATTGTTTATTTTGGAGATTGTTGTACTGGTGGCAGCGGCCTGCGTTTTATACATTACACTGCGCGCTACTGACAGTAAAAATGGGGCTGAAAAAGTAGTAATTGACAAGGAAGATATCATTGTTAATCCGGAAGTCAAGGAAAAGATACAGAATATTGCCCAGTCTGGGGCGGAAAATGAATATACTGGCATTTTTAACGTGGCTTTTTTTGGAGTGGATGCAAGAGATGGCAGTCTTGGCAAGGGAAACCGGAGCGATACCATTATGATTTGTTCCATCAATATGGACACTCATGAGATACGTCTTGTTTCCATATACAGGGACACTTACCTGAATTTGGGAAATGATGCTTATGGAAAATGTAATAAGGCTTATGCGCTTGGAGGACCAGAGCAGGCAATTGGGATGATTAACAGAAACACAGATTTATATGTGACAGATTATATTACTGTGGGATTTGAAGGGCTGATGGAAGCGGTAGATGCCCTTGGTGGTGTGGAGATGGAGATTACCGAAGTGGAAATCAGCCATCTGAATAACTATCAAAGCACCATGGCGGCGGAGATGGGGATTGAATATACGCCCGTGACCAAAGCAGGCAGACAGACACTTAACGGTTTACAGGCTACGGCTTACTGCCGTATCCGTTATGGTGGTGGGGATGATTTCCGGCGTACCCAGCGGCAGAGGGATTTACTGGTTGCCATGATGGAAAAGGGAAAGACATCCTCAATCGGAACTTTGACAGAGGCTTTAAACGCAGTTTTTCCCAATGTCAGGACGTCTCTGGACATTAAAGACATTCTGCCTGTGCTGGGGATGATAGGCGATTACAAAGTGACGGTAAGTGATGGTTTTCCTTTTGTGGGAATGAGAAATGGCGGAACCATTGGAACCAATGGCTCCTGTGTGGTGCCTACCTCGCTAGAGGAAAATGTGGTGAAGCTTCATGAATTGCTGTACAATGAAGTAAATTACAAGATTTCCAGTGATGTGTCAGAATTTAGTAAAGTGATTAAAACAGACACAGAAGATTATCTGATGTATTAACTTAGGAATTATAAAGTATAAGAAACAAAATTCAGCGGACACCTGTAGTTTACAACTACAGGTGTTTTATGTCAAAAACTAAGATTAGTCATAGCATATAACAAAGTCCCTGGTGTGGATGGTGTGCCAGGACTTAATAAGAAGAAAGATGAGGGAAACAATATGTGTGGAATTATTGGATATACAGGAAAAGGCAGAGCAGAAAAAATCATGCTGGATGCGCTGGAGCTTTTGGAATACAGAGGTTATGACAGCGCAGGAATTGCGCTTTTAAAAAGCAGCGGCACACAGATTGTTAAGGGGACAGGACGGGTTAGAGACTTACGGAAACTTTGTGCAGAGCAAAAGCCGGAAGGAACATGTGGAATTGGTCATACCAGATGGGCAACCCATGGGGGCGTATGTGATGCAAATGCCCATCCTCACAGATTTGGCCATATTACACTGATACATAACGGCATTATAGAAAATTACAGAGAACTGATTGAAAAGTATGGTCTGGAAGGACGTCTCAAATCTGAGACAGACAGCGAAGTGGCAGCGGCAGTGCTGGAGCATTTTTATACAGGTGACCCCTATTCAGCAATCCGTAGAACAGTACTAAAATTAAAAGGAACCTTTGCACTGGCAATTATGTTTGATGACCAGTCGGATAAAATTTTTGCTGTACGCAATGTAAGCCCCATTGTGGCGGCGGTTACGCCTGATGGCGCCATTTTATCTTCTGATGTGGCGGCAATTGTGCCCTATACGGCAGATTATTTTGTATTGCCCGAATTTCATGTGGCCTGTTTAAAGCCTGATGGAATCGAAATGTATGACTTATCTGGTGACAGGGAAGAGATTGAATGGCTGAAGGTGGATTGGGATGTAACCCGGAGCGGGAAGGGCGGTTATCCTTTTTATATGGAAAAGGAAATTATGGAGCAGCCCCAAGTGATAAGGGAAACCATTTGGCCAAGAATAAAGGATGGGATGCCGGATTTTTCATCAGAAAGAATCCCGGACGAGGCGTTTTCTGCCTGCCAGAGAATATGTGTGATTGCCTGCGGCACTGCCATGCACGCAGGACTGGTGGGGAAAAGCCTGATACAGGCAATGATTGGCATTCACGTAGATGTGGTGATGGCTTCCGAATTTATGTATAATGACCCAGTGGTGGATAAAGATACACTTGTAATTGCAATTTCACAGTCGGGAGAGACAATTGATACTTTAGAAGCCCTTAAATTTGCAAGAAAGTGTGGTTCTCCCAGCATTTCTATTGTCAATGTAAAGGGGGCCTCCATTGCCCGTGAAAGCGAATATGTGATTTATACTAACGCAGGACCAGAGATTGCAGTGGCAAGCACAAAAGCTTATACTACCCAGCTTGCGGTTCTTTACCTGGTAACAGCCAGGATGGCAGTGGCAAGAGGGCTGTGGAGCAGTGAAAAAACCAGAAAATTTATGAAGGAACTGATTAGGGTGCCGGAAGTGATGATGAAAATTCTAGATACCAAGGATGAAATACACCGCCTGGCAGGAACAATATTAAATGCCCGTGACGTGTTTATGATCGGCCGGGGATTGGATTATTCTATTTTACTGGAAGGCTCCCTGAAACTGAAAGAGGTTTCCTATATCCATTCTGAAGCATATGCTTCCGGAGAGCTAAAGCATGGAACAATTGCACTGATTACAGAAGATACGCCGGTGATTGCAGTGGTCACACAGGAAAAACTAAAGAGTAAAGAGCTTTCCAATATCAGGGAGGTACAGTCGAGAGGCGCCAGAGTGCTGCTTTTGATTAAGGAAAATGAGACATTGGATGAAGGGGAAAAATGGAGTTGTATTTACCGTCTTCCGCAGATGGAAGACCCCTTCATGGTGATGCCGGCTTCCATTGTGCTTCAGCTTATTGCATACTATGTGTCTCTTGATAAGGGGCTGGATGTGGATAAACCAAGAAATCTTGCAAAGGTGGTTACTGTTGAATAGGTTAAACGGCCTTGAAATTTGATGTTAGATTCCGAAAAAGAAAAGAGAAAACAATGACAAAGATAACAGATGACAATTTAGTTGCGATTTTGGTAAATCAGGCAGGCTTTGAATATGACATTCATTCTCTGGTGAAAGCATTCTATCCTGCCTGCAATGTGAAAGTATTCACGAAAGAGGAACAGGATGCCCCAATGCAGACGCATGAGGGCATCTATGACGGGAAGGAAAAACCCAGCTTAAATTTGCCGGAGCTTATGATAGATTTTACAAAAGAAGCTGTTTTAGTTTCCCTAAAGGGAGAGGAAGCAGGGAAGGATTCTATTGTTAGAAAAAAGGCGGCTCTCTCCCCGGACATGCCAAGGCCAGAGGTTAAAAATCATTTGAAACAGGTTTTATACATGGCGCTTTCAGAGTATACGGGCAAGAAGCTTCCCTGGGGAAATCTGACAGGTATCCGTCCAACGAAAATTCCTATGAGTATGCTTGAAAAAGGAAAATCCAGCAGAAAAATAATGGAGTATATGGAAAATACCTATTATATCAGTAAAGAAAAAGGAGAGCTGGCAATCCAAATCGCCCAAAGGGAAAAAGAAATTCTTGCGCCATTGCATTACGAAAAAGGCTATAGTCTTTATATTGGCATTCCTTTTTGTCCGACTACCTGCCTGTACTGTTCATTTACCTCATTTCCGGTTTTTTTATGGAAAGAGAAAATAGGACAATATCTGGATGCGCTGGATAAAGAAATTGAGTTTGTGGCACACAGCTTTGGTGATAAGGTATTGGATACCATCTATATTGGAGGCGGAACTCCTACTACACTGGAAGCCGGAGAACTGGAAAGACTGATTTTAAAAATCAGAAATTCCTTTGACCTTTCTGGTCTTAAAGAATTTACAGTAGAAGCGGGAAGGGCAGACAGTATCACAACGGAGAAACTGACCGTGCTCAAACAATACGGAGTGACAAGAATTTCTGTTAATCCACAGACGATGAAACAGGAAACCCTGGACTTTATCGGAAGAAAACATACAGTTTTGCAGGTGAAAGAAGCTTTTGCAATGGCAAGGAAGGCAGGTTTTGAAAATATTAACATGGATTTGATACTTGGACTGCCTGGGGAAGGGGAGAGAGAAGTGTTCTATACGATGGAGGAAGTTGAAAAACTAAATCCCGATAGCCTGACAGTTCATTCCCTTGCTGTGAAACGGGCTTCAAAGCTTAATTTATGGATAGAGGAAAATGGTATTTCTTCCTTGAATAATACGGATGAAATGATGCAGATTACAGCAAGGGGAGCAAAACGGATGGGAATGGAGCCATATTATCTCTATCGCCAGAAGAATATGTCTGGAAATTTTGAAAATGTAGGGTATGCAAGAGAAGGCAAATATGGAATTTATAATATTTTAATTATGGAGGAAGTGCAGACCATTATCGCTTGTGGGGCTGGAAGCATATCGAAAAGGGTATATCCTGACGGACGGATTGAAAGATGCGAAAATGTCAAGGATGTTTCCCAATATATCGAGAGAATCGGGGAAATGATAGAAAGAAAACGTGTATTATTAGAAGATTAAAAATTCAAATTTCGGACTAAAAATGTTGAGTGTGATGTGGATTTAGGGTACAACAAAGATACCAGAAGTTTTCTTTCGGCACCGGTTGCCGCCCCTGTCTATTGGGCAAATGTTCCGGCGTCTGTCAAAAACTTATTTGACCGACTGCTGGGAACGGCTATGGAAGAAACAAACACATTTCCAAAACCACGTTTACGGGGGAAACAATATATGATTTTGACTTCCTGCAATACTCCCGCGCCTTTTTCGTGGATATTCGGACAAAGCAGAGGGGCAATCCGCAGTATGGACGAATTTTTCAAGACCGCAGGCATGAAGTCGGCGGGAAAAGTGGTATGTGCAAATGCAAAGAATAAGAAAGAACTGCCTAAGCGAACAATGAAAAAGAATCCTGTCCTTTACAGCAATTTTTCTTTTCCTTATTGTTTTGATTTTTACGGCGGTTTATCTGAAAAGCGTGGCAGATTATAAAAGGTCAGTAAAAGAAACAACGTTTAGCAATTTAGATATTTCCAATGTTCCCGATGGAGCGTATGTCGGAGAATATGACGTGGATTTTGTTTATGCCAAAGTAGAAGTAACGGTTCAAAACGGAGTAATTACAAACATTGATATTCTGGAGCATAAAAACGGGCGTGGAAGCCGCGCAGAAGTTGTTGTTGACAGAATCATTGAAGAACAGAAAATAGATGTTGACGCAGTATCGGGGGCAACAAATTCAAGCATTGTCATAAAGAAAGCTGTTGAAAATGCCTTAACAGGGGAAAATAGAAAATGAGCAAGAAAACAGAGTGGATTTATTGCCCTGTCTGCGGGAGCAAAACAAGGTTACAAATTCGGCCAGACACAGAATTGAAAAATTTTCCTCTTTACTGTCCGAAATGTAAACAGGAAAATTTGATTGACGTAAAAAATTGCATATAACCGTTATCGGGAAAAATTTAAATAAAGTGAAGAGCCAGACGCATAAAAGACGCAGAGCCGACAGACTTGTGAGAAATCACAGTTTGCCGGCTCTCTTTATGTTCAAGAGAGCAATTATGGGCGTTTGTTGTAATAGCCCCCTACTGGGAAGGAGGCCGCTAAAAAAGTAGATATCACCACCTATATTTGATATAATGTAATTATCAAATACAGGCAATGGCGCTATGGTTGAACAACAACAGAAGTTGAAAGTCTGAAACCTTTTATTGCTTTTATTGCCCGAAATATTTGTAAAATGGACAATACCGCCCAGAAATTCGACAGGCTGTACAGTGGAGAAAGCCGGTTTCCTTTTGACCTGGAGCTTGTTTTCATTGACGTTTCCCATGTGATTCTTGAGTATTGGGGAACAGAAGTAAATACGCAGTTTGATGTTGTTTTTGAGTACAGCAAGGACAAATTCACACTCAAAAAGTTTGGAATGATACAGGATATTCCGGCAGACTGGGAGCAGGCTCCTATTTTGGAAGAAAATAAAAGTAAGCAGGATAAAAAGAAAAGTTTTTTGCAGGAGATAATACATTGGATGTAATCTTACACTGAAAAGATTGCAGTATAATCTAACAGAGGGATAATCAGTATGTATTCTTATTTTGGGATAGTGAATGATTTATTAAAGGAATTTCCGGAAATAAGCAAAAATTATGCAGAAGAAATAGCATGGATTAAGGATACGTTCAAAGGTCAGGAGACTGGAGGTCAGACGATCTATTTTGACCGCTGTTTCTGTGACTATATTGGATACCTACTGGTGGATAAGCGCCAAGATAACATTAAGATAGAAAAGGTATTTTCTTTTTTAGAGGATATGGCTGTAAGTGAAGACCAGGAAGTCAAGAATCTGCTGCAGGTAACGGTTTTGGAATACCTCCGTAGCTGGTATTTGTTACAGAGGGAATCCGAGAAGTTCATGCTACCGGAAACAAAGAAGATATTTGCTCATGTAAAGAGCTACCTGCAGGAACCGGCGCAGGATGCCCTGCCCTGTTTCTATATATAGTAGGATGTGTGAAATGCATTTTGTAAAGTTGGCAGAAAGGAAAACGGGCAGACAATGATAATAGGAGATCCTTATAAATTTGCTATCTTGAGTGAGGTAATCAATGAATGGAATATAGATGATGCGTTTTGTAATGGAGTTATGCTTTTTGTGTAAATGGTGACATTTATCCCAAAGAGGTTGTGACAGCCCTGGATACTTGGAAAGTCATGTTTAACACTGCGCTTAACATATCAAATATAGAATTTTGGAGAATTCAGGGATTTAGTCTCCAAATTTACAAACAAGAATTTTCTTTCCAAAGTCCTTAAGCGTAAGAGCAAATTTTCATTGCCGATGACCACTTTATTAAATCATTCAGATTGCGATGGAAGTTGGAAGGTTGATGAGTGCGTCCAGTTAAAAATGGAATTGCAGGAAATAAAACAGATATTCATAAATGAACCACCAGATTTATCAATAATCGAATTGAAGCAGGATATTGTTAAGTTTTATGGAGTAAAACCTGAAAATCTATTTGAATGCTTTATTGATTCTGACTGTGAGTTTTTAATCGACAGGTTAATTAAATTATGTAATTTGGCAATTCAGGAAAACAGGCCGATTATATTTCAATGACATTGTTTTTTGAATTGTGTTACCTGCTTGTGTGGTACCGGCAAATAAAGCATCAGCAATTCCTGATTATAGAATGAATCAGTTAGGTGAGGAGGAGAATCCATATGTTACATTGGATTGCGATTATACTTGGAATTATTTTTACACTTTTTCAACTTTTTTATGCCTTTATAGTAATATGCAGCCTGATAGAAAATACGGGGTATAAAATCCTTAGCGTTGTTTTTGGCATCTGCCATGCAATTTTACCAGTATTGTTCGTATTCTTTGGTTATCAATGCCTTTTGCGTAAGATAGCACAATATGGTGTATTAAAGGCAGGTATCGGTATCGTTGTTTGCTTAGTCATATATTTTTTCGTTGTT
>CAMUHA010000018.1 GCA_947088515.1 uncultured bacterium | reverse complement strand
AACACTGGGTTTGCAAAATTTTAATAAATTTATTAGCACTCACCTCTTGACAGTGCTAATAAACAGTGTTATATTCACACTATAACAAATGGAAACAGTAAATAAGTGATTAGTTAGTGGGATATAATGTAAATAATTTATATTTGCCATAGATAATATAAATTCATCTGCATATCAGATATTCACAAATAACAGAGAGGAGCGCTTATGAACATATCAAAATTTACACAAAAATCCATGCAGGCTGTGGAGGGCTGTGAGAAGCTTGCATATGAATATGGCAATCAGGAAATAGAGCAGGAGCATCTTTTATATAGTCTGCTTACCATAGATGACAGCCTGATTTTAAAGCTGGTTGAAAAGATGGAAATCAATACCCAGTATTTTGTAAATAAAGTGGAAGAACTTTTAAATAAGAGAGTAAAGGTGCAAGGAGGAAAAGTCTACGTAGGGCAGGATTTAAATAAAGTACTGGTATCTGCGGAAGATGAGGCGAAGGCGCTTTCTGATGAGTATGTTTCTGTGGAGCATATATTTCTTGCCATGATGAAACATCCAAACAAAGCCATAAAAGAACTGTTTAAGGAGTTTGGGATTACGAGAGAACGATTTTTACAAGCGCTCTCTACTGTGCGGGGAAATCAGCGTGTCACTTCTGACAACCCGGAAGCAACTTATGACACATTGGCCAAGTATGGACAGGAACTGGTGGAAAAGGCGAGGGAACAGAAGCTGGACCCGGTAATAGGCAGGGATAGTGAAATTAGGAATATCATCCGTATTCTCTCACGTAAAACCAAAAATAATCCTGTGCTTATTGGCGAACCAGGAGTTGGAAAAACTGCGGTGGTGGAAGGCCTGGCGCAACGTATTGTCAGAGGAGATGTTCCACAGGGGTTGAAAGATAAAAAGATATTTGCACTGGATATGGGGGCGTTGGTTGCCGGAGCAAAATACCGGGGGGAGTTTGAAGAGCGTCTGAAAGCGGTTCTTGAGGATGTTAAGAACAGTGATGGACAGATTATTCTTTTTATAGACGAGCTGCACACCATTGTCGGGGCAGGTAAGACAGATGGAGCTCTTGATGCGGGAAATATGTTAAAACCTATGCTGGCAAGAGGGGAGTTGCACTGTATCGGCGCTACCACGCTGGATGAATACAGACAATATATTGAAAAAGATGCCGCATTGGAGAGAAGATTCCAGCCGGTGATGGTGCAGGAACCAACTGTGGAGGATACGATTTCCATATTAAGGGGGCTGAAGGAACGTTATGAAGTATACCATGGCGTTAAAATTATGGATAATGCACTAGTAAGTGCGTCCATCCTTTCCAACCGTTATATTTCAGACCGTTTTCTTCCCGATAAAGCAATTGACCTGGTGGACGAAGCCTGTGCGCTCATTAAAACAGAGCTGGATTCTATGCCCACAGAGTTGGATGAATTGCAGCGGAAAGTGATGCAGATGGAGATTGAAGAGACTGCATTAAAAAAGGAAGATGACAGGTTAAGCCAGGAGCGGCTTGAAACTTTGCAAAAAGAACTGGCAGAGCTGAAAGAAGAGCTGAATAACCGGAAGGCGCAATGGGAAAATGAAAAATCGTCTGTGGAAAAGCTTTCCAGACTCCGTGAGGAAATTGACGCAGTGGGAAGCCAGATTGAGATTGCCCAGCGGGAAGGAGATTATGAAAAGGCAGCAGAGTTAAGTTATAGCAAACTTCCCTCTCTAAAAAAACAGCTGGAAATAGAGGAAGAACAGGTAAAGAAGAAAGATTTGTCTCTTGTGCATGAGAGTGTGTCAGAGGATGAAATTGCAAGAATTATATCCCGCTGGACTGGCATTCCGGTGACAAAGCTGACAGAAAGCGAAAGAAATAAAACGCTTCATCTGGATGAAGAGCTGCATAAACGGGTAGTGGGACAGGACGAAGGCGTTACCAAGGTGACAGAGGCAATTATCCGTTCCAAGGCAGGCATTAAAGACCCAGCTAAGCCCATAGGTTCTTTCCTGTTTTTAGGGCCTACTGGTGTGGGAAAGACAGAGCTTGCCAAAGCCCTTGCAGCAGCCTTGTTTGATGATGAAAACAACATGGTACGGATTGATATGAGTGAATACATGGAGAAGTATTCTGTATCAAGACTGATTGGAGCGCCTCCCGGATATGTGGGATATGAGGAGGGCGGACAATTGACTGAAGCAGTCAGGAGAAAGCCTTATTCTGTTGTTCTCTTTGATGAGATAGAAAAGGCCCACCCAGATGTGTTTAATGTGCTTTTACAGGCGCTTGATGATGGACGGATTACCGATTCCCAGGGACGGACAGTGGATTTTAAAAACACGATACTGATTATGACCTCTAATATAGGCGCTTCTTATCTGCTGGAAGGAATATGTGCAGATGGCACTATCAGCAGTGAATCAGAAAAAATGGTGATGAATGACCTGCGTGGTCATTTTAGACCTGAATTTTTAAACCGACTGGATGAGACAATCTTATTTAAGCCTTTGACTAAGGAGAATATTGGCGGTATTATCAGGCTGATTATTGCAGATTTAAACAGACGGTTGTTGGACAGGGAACTAAAGGTGGAGCTTTCGGCGCAGGCAGAAAGGTTTATTGTGGAGAACGCTTATGATCCGGTATATGGGGCAAGGCCTTTGAAACGCTATATTCAGAAATATGTGGAAACGCTTTCTGCAAAATTAATTCTGTCAGACCAGGTTATACAGGGCGATACAATTTTAATTACGCTTAAGGATGGAGAGCTTTTAGCGGAAGTGAAAAGATAAAATAGCTGGTCCGGATGTGTTTGACAAAGATATATAGATTCATTTAGGGCCGCCATGCTGCTTGCATGGCGGCCTTATATTATTTATTTTTATGGGGTTATACTTTATGCACAGTATGTGTTAAAGGGAGGACAGATGAAAATCAAATATATTCAGTAGTTAGTAAAAAAGTTTTACTTAAATATTGACAAAGCATTATGAAAATAATAATATAATAAAAAATCCAGTAATAATCAGGTGAAATTATAAATCATTATTAGTAAGAATTGTATACTAACTATAACTAAGGGAATGAAAGCCATGAATCAGCAGAATATGAATGGAATGAACAAATACATTCTGTTAAAAAACATGATTATCTATGAACCGATATCCAGAATAGAGCTAAGCAGGATGACTGGTTTAAGTAAAATGACGATTACCGGACTGGTGAAAGAATATATGGATGCAAATGTTATAAGAGAGTGTGGATTGGCGGATTCCACAGGGGGAAGAAAGCGTACCTATTTACAGGTAATACCAGAGGCTCTTTTGACTTTGGGAATTTTTATAAACAGAGATAATCTGTATGTTGGCATTATTAATTTAAAAGGTCAAATCCTACAGTCAGATTGCATAGAGCTCTCTGCCATGGAAAATAATGACACTTTTCTAAAAAAACTGTTTTTGCTGTGCGACAGGCTGATGGAAGATGAAAAGGCAAAAAAGCTCTGGGGGGCAGGAATATCCTGTGCAGGTCCACTGTTAGCAAAGGATGGTGTGATATTAAATCCGCCAGATTTTAATAATATCAAAAGTCTTTCCATTGTAAAATGTCTGAAGGAAAGATACGGCCTGCCTGTTTATTTACAAAATGATATGTGCGTGGCAGCCCTGGCGGAGGTTTATTTTGGCAACCGAAATCATTATGATGACTTTATTTATGTGGGAATCTCATCTGGAATAGGCAGTGGTGTTATTATAAATGGCAGGCTGCATACAGGACATAGGGGGCTTGCCGGAATTATGGGACACAGTATTGTGGAAAAGGATGGGATTTTATGTGAATGCGGGCAAAGAGGCTGTCTTGAGAAATACAGCAGCACAAGGGCGGTTGTAAAATGGGCAAAAGACCATGGGGCAGAAGATAACCTGACTTGGACGGAATTGCTTTTGGGCGCCATGCAGGGGGAAAAAACCTGTGTACAGGCGATGGAAAGAATGACAGACTATCTGGAAACTGCATTTGCCAATATGGCAAATGCCTATGATACACAATGTTTTATTGTTGGCGGAGACTTACAATTTTATCAGGAAATCATGGTAAAACGACTGGCGGAAAAATTAAGCGGAAATGGATTTTCCTGGGGGCAGGAAAGGGATATCAGGGTGGAATCCTCTTCTTTTGTGGGAAATGCGCCCTTTATTGGTACAGCTGCCCTGGTACTGGAAGGGAATTTTTTGCAGGCGTAGGGTTGCGGACAGGTCTGTGATATATAGAGGTATAAGATTGAAAATTGTAATTTTCAATCTGGAGATTTGCGCTATGCACAAAGTCTCCAGGCTTTGGAAAGGAGCATGGTTATAAGTATGAAAATAGGGATTGATTTGGGAGGAACCACTGTCAGTGCAGGTCTTGTGAATGACAGAATGGAAATTGTAGAGAAAACAGAGCAACTGTCTTGTTGTGAAGAAGGCGCGGAAGCCGTAATAAGCCGGATAGCAGATATGATAAAAGCGCTTATAAAAAAAGCGGGAAAGAGTCCTGTTTCGTGTATCGGGCTTGGATGTCCTGGAATTATGGATAGAGAAAGCGGGACGGTTATTTATTCCAACAATATTGGATGGGAGCAGGTGCCGGTGGGATGGAAGCTGAAAGAAAAGTTTCATGTGCCGGTTTATGTGGAAAATGATGCCAATTGTGCTGCAGCAGGAGAATATCTGGCAGGAGCAGGACAAGGATGCAGTCATATGGTTATGGTGACGCTTGGAACTGGTGTTGGTGGTGGTATGCTTATAGATGGGAAGTTGTATCTTGGAAAACATGGAAATGCCAGTATTTTTGGACATATTCTGATGGAGAAAGATGGAAGAGAATGTACCTGTCAGAGAAAGGGATGCTGGGAGCGCTATGCGTCTGCTATGGCATTGCTTGAAATGGCAAAAAAGGAAGGAGTATTTGATGGGATAAAGGAGGAGGCTTGCGGGCGGCTTTTTTTTGATAAATTGAAGAAAAAAGAAGACCGTGCCCTGCAAGTATTTGACAGATATGCAGATTTTGTGGCGGAGGGAATTACAGATTTGATTAATATTTTTGACCCGCAGTGTGTTGTCATAGGCGGCGGTATCAGTGCGCAGGGGGACATACTTGTCTCTTCCATAAAAAGTAAAGTAATGGAAAAAATATTTTTTAGGGAAATGGACACAGCGCAAATTTTGTGCTCTCTGCTTGCAAATGATGCCGCAATTGTAGGGGCGGCAAATCTGTTATTGGTCAGAAAATAGGCAGCAAAATACAAAAATAAATATATGGGCTTGCCCACAACAGAGGGGGGTTAAAATGAAAACATCAAATTATGACAAATCGCCCTGCACAGTGGTTACAGGATTTGAAGGAGAAGCTTTTGCAGGATACGATGAAATTATCAGGGAATTAAAAGAAAAATGTGAAGGTAGGATGCGGACGGTCATTACAGTGGAATGCTATCCGGGAGTCAGGCTGGAGGAAATAATTAGTCACTTTAGAGAAGGACTTTCTCCTGTAGAGGTGATAATAAGCGATGAATGCAGTTTTACAGGGGAACAGATTACATACATGATTGAAAGAGAACTTACAGATGACAGGGTATTTGGTGTTATGTCCTGTCGTGTTTTGGAGGAATTTTTTGACCCGGCGCAGCTTACGCTTAGAAAAAAGCAGCTGGAGCAGAGCAATAAGGGGATTATACTGATAATCGGCACAGGGGCATCTCTTATCACAAAGGGGGACATTCTAATCTATGGGGACCTTGCAAGGTGGGAAATCCAGCTTCGTTATCGCAGTGGTGAACTGGGAAACTGGCGGATGGACAATTATGGGGAGGATGTTTTGCGTAAATATAAGAGAGGATTTTTTGTGGAATGGCGGATAGCAGACCGGCATAAGCAACAGTTAATGCCGGAAATGGATTATCTTCTTGACACAAACCAAAAGGAAACTCCCAGAATGATTACAAGGGCGGCTTTTATGGCTGGAATAGAGCAGACGGTGTCCGGGCCCTTCCGTGTGGTCCCTTATTTTGACCCTGGAGTATGGGGCGGGCAATGGATGAAGGAAGTATGCGCTCTTCCATCAGAACAGAAAAATTATGCCTGGAGTTTTGACGGTGTACCGGAAGAAAACAGTCTGTATTTGAAATACGGAAGCATAACGGTGGAAGTGCCCTCTATTGATGCGGTGTTCCTAAAGCCGGTGGAACTTTTGGGTGAAAAAGTACATGCCCGTTTTGGAAAAGAATTTCCTATCCGGTTTGACTTTCTTGATACCATGGGGGGACAGAATTTAAGTTTGCAGGTACATCCTCTGACTGAATATATTCAACAGAACTTTGGAATGCACTATACTCAGGATGAAAGTTATTATTTGCTGGATGCGGGAGAGGACGCGGTGGTTTATCTGGGGGTAAAAGAAGGCACGGACCCTGAAGCCATGATAAACGATTTGGAAAAGGCACAGCGGGGAGAAGGGGTTTTTCCCGATGAAAAATACATTAATCGTTTTCCGGCCAGAAAGCATGACCATTTTCTGATTCCTGCAGGAACGATTCATTGTTCAGGTAAAAACTGTATGGTTCTGGAAATCAGTTCCACTCCCTATATTTTTACCTTTAAGCTTTGGGACTGGAACCGGCTGGGACTGGATGGACTGCCAAGACCTGTACACATTGACCATGGAAAAAAGGTGGTTCAGTGGGACCGGGATACCAGCTGGGTGAAGAAAAATCTGGTGGGACAGGTAACGCTTCTTAGAGAGGAAGAGGAGTTTCGGGAAGAGCGCACGGGACTGCATGAAAGAGAGTTTATAGAAACAAGGAGACACTGGTTTAGGGGGAAAGTCTTTCACCAGACGCAGGGAAGTGTAAATGTACTGAATCTGGTGGAGGGAAGAGAAGCGATTGTGGAAAGTCCTACAGACAGTTTTAAGCCCTTTGTGGTACACTATGCAGAAACCTTCATTATTCCAGAACAGGTAAAAGAATATACGATAACTCCATTTGGAGAGAGTGAGGGCGAAGAGATAGCTACAATAAAAGCCTATGTAAGGGTATAAGTCTGGAAGGAAACTTCTAAACTCTTTATTGGCGCACTGCCATAAGCACAGCTTATGGTATGCAGGAGGATAAAAACGACAAAAGGAAAGGGGGATGTGAAAATGCAGATGCCAAGCGATGCGAATATGCTTTTAAGCTATGTAAATCTAAAGCTCCGTGATTATTATTCCAGTCTGGATGCCATGTGTGATGATTTAGACGCTGACAGAGCTGAAGTAGAAGAAAAGCTGCAGAAAATTGGTTATTCCTATAACCATGAGCGTAATCAGTTTGTATAAATGCGGTACTATCATTGTGAAAAAGGGAAGGCGGGGCCATTTAAGGACGGGTAAATATCAGAGGCATTATGGTAAATCAGGCGCATATAAATAGAATAAGCGCCAGGGAAAGAATGTTTTGTATGAACCTGAAAAAGAGAATAATATCCTGTATTGTCATCCTGTTACTTTTAGCAGCAGTCTGTATAATTGGACTATTGCGGCAGAAAGCAGAAATTCCGGTTATGGGAAATACCCAGGAAATAAGAGACGGAAAGAAGATTGCCCTTACCTTTGATGATGGTCCCCATCCCTTCTACACAGAACAGCTCCTTAAGGGATTAAAAGAGCGGGATGTAAAAGTTACTTTTTTTATTACAGGAAAAAATGTGGAAACATATCCTGAAATTGTAAAGAAAATCCATGAGGATGGTGGTTGAGTAATATTAATGACAAAAGCGTAGTGAGATACTTAACACGCCGTTTTGGTATCGGGCCGTTATTTCCCCGCCCATCTGCCCTGTCAGTTCTTTTGCTATGGACAATCCAAGGCCTGTAGACCAGATGGCAGTTTCCACTGTATAAAAGCGGTCAAACAGCCGCATTACCTGCAGCTCATCCAGATGGGCGGCATGGTTGCAAAAAAGAATTTCTCCTATTTCTGTTAATGTGATGTCTAAATCTCCATCGCTGTATTTGATAGCATTGCTGATAATATTATCAAGAATACGGGATAAAGCGCCAGGGTTTAGATGACGTTTGACTTTAGTTTCGGGCAGAGAGACTTTAGGGGTGATATGGTTGCTCTTTAAAGCGGCATAATGCGCAGACAGTATTTCCTCCAATGCGCTGTTTAGTGATACATTTTCAAAAGAAGATTCTGTGAAGGTAAAGCCGGCCCTCTGGCAGCGGAAAAATTCTTCTGTCAACTGTTTGAGAGCTTCTGTCCGGTTTTCAATAATGGACAGGTACCGCAGAGCTTCCTTTGGCAGATTTTCTTGTCTCAATAAATCCAGGTAGCCGCAAATGGCGGTTAGAGGTGTACGCAAGTCATGGGAAACATTGGTGATGGTTTCCTGGACGGCGCGGTTCCCCTGTTGGAAGAAAAGCCGCTCACGGCGCAGGGTACGGAGCTGGCTGTTTAAGCTGTCAGTCAATTTTCGCATGTAAATGTCTCTGCTGGAAATGGAAAGCAGAGTGTTAGTGTCAGTAGAAAGAATAAGGGACAGACCATTTTCAATTTCCACAGCTGCCTTTTGGAGCAGGCGGATTTTGAGCCAAAAAAGAAAAACAATACAGACCAGAAGCCCTGTCAGAACCCACATACCAAATATCATTTCATACCTCCATTTTCAATTCAGAACATATCTGATAACGTATTCCTTTAATCCGCGCACCCCTATATTGCATAATATTTGCATCAAATTTGGGAGGCGGTGTCCCCTCATTTGACACAAATATTATGCAGACAATAACTTCCTTATTTGATATCTTTTTTATGGAAAAAACATATTCCAAATATACCGGCGGTTATAGCAATGAGGATGGAGTATATGGACATTTTTCCCAGAGGTAAATTTTTCTCTGTGTCTGATGAAAGCTGTATAACCTGTCCTCCCGGAAGAAAGTCCATAAGAAATTCATAAACATCACGTTTAAAGCCTTTCACATAAGCGGGATTTGGTGATGCTGCACCGCTTTGAATAACGCCCTCGTCTGTCATAAAAAAGTTATTGTTATAAAATTCTGGTTCCGATAGTCTGCCGTTTAGGATAATGCCTGTGAACATGAGCATAAATACACCTAAAATACAGATAACGGCAGCAGTGGATTTACTCTGGCTAAGCATGGAAATCATGGTAAATATAGAAGTAAAGGCAATCGAAAGTATAAAGATACATCCTATAATGCCAAGAACTAAACGTAAGGGGATGGTAAATACACCCAGTAGTGGAAATCCTATGCAGAAATTAGGTATCAGGTATGAAACACACATAAAAAAGCTGGCCGCAAGGCATAAGAATAAGTTGGATAAATAAATGTCGCTTCTTTTATGCCCAACAATAAGTTTGTTGCGTATGGTTCCATTGCTGTATTCTGTTCCAATAAACAGGCTGCAGAATACGGAAGAGAGTATGGCCATAAAAACTACATAGACAAAAAAACTGTTTTCAAAAGTGAAATTATAATTCCACCGGATTTTGTCATAATAAGTACTGATGGGACGCGCGATTCCTACAACGAACATAAAAGCCATACCAGTCCAGAAAGTAGTGTCTTTTTTCAGACGGGCCAAATTAGCAAATAAAAGTTTATTCATTTGAGTCACCTCCTACCAGATTAATATAATAACTTTCCAGACCTTCCTCGCGTTCGTTAAAAGAAAGCACTTCGCAGCCCTCTTTAGCAAGAGACAGGACAAGTTTTGTGGGAGTTAATTTTGCATAAACTTCTGCTTTGGTGTCAGAAATAATTCGATATTCCAACTTCAGCTTTTCCATTACCTGTACAAAAACCTTTATGTCGGATATTTCCAGACGGATGCACTTTTTGCAGGTCGCTTCCAGCTCCTGGGCGCTGATTTCCTTTACAATATGTCCATTGTCAATAAAACCATAATAAGTGGCAAGTCGGGAAAGTTCATCCAGAATATGGCTGGAAATAAGCACAGTAATGTTCCGTTCTCTGTTTAATTTCAAAATCAGTTCCCGCACTTCCACAATGCCTTGTGGGTCAAGGCCATTAACAGGTTCATCCAGTACCAGAAAATCAGGGTCGCCACACAGGGCAATAGCAATTCCAAGCCGCTGGCGCATTCCAAGAGAAAAATTTTTCGCTTTCTTTTTTCCTGTATCGCTAAGTCCCACCAGCTTTAAAAGTTCTTTAATGCCTTCATAAGAGGGAAGTCCTAAAATATTGTATTGAATTTTTAAATTGTCTTCCGCACTCATCTGAAGGTAAATAGAAGGGGTTTCCACAACAGCTCCGATTCGCCTTTGCGCTTTTACGATTTCCTTGTCTGTGTTTTTGATTCCATACAAAACATAATCCCCGCAGGTAGGTGGCTGCAGGCCGCAGATTAACCGTATCAGGGTGGTTTTCCCTGCTCCGTTTTTTCCTACAAATCCGTAAATTGCCCCTTTGGGAATGTGCATGGAAAGACCGTTTAAAGCCTTAAAATGTCGGTAATATTTGCTTAGGGCATTGGTAGTTAATACATAATCCATAAATAAAGCCTCCTTTTTGCAAGTGCATTTATGCTCATATATCTTCCTGCACTTTTCAGTTATCTTACCTGATATCTGTTAAGAAAGCTGTTAAGGAAAAAGTTAAGAAACTGTAAATATTTTTGTGTTTATGTTTTCCAGTGTAGTTCACCTTATATCAGGTTTCACACATCTTAAAACCAATGCCCCAGACAGACTCAATATAGTCTTTGTTGCCAGCTTCCCGCAGTTTTTTTCTAAGGTTGCTGATATGAACCCGCAGAGAACTTTCCACACAGTCAGGTGTATCCTCCATAATCCTCTCAAGCAAAAGGGTTTTGGTCACTACCTGGGAAGGGTTTTGCATTAAAAGCTTTAAGATAGCATATTCTGTCCGGGTGAGCCGGACCATACTGCCTGCGGCAGTGACAGTATGGGTGAGGATATCAAGAACGATATCTTCAAAAATCAGTAAAGAAGCAGTTTCCGGACGGGAGGCGCTGCGGAGCTGCACGGTAATTCTTGCCAGCAGCTCCCGTATGTCAAAAGGCTTGGTGATATAATCCTGTGCGCCTTCCAAAAGCAAGTCTGTCTTGTCCTGCACATCCGTTTTTGCGCTGACAATAATTACAGGAATCCCTTGGGTTTTGGGAAGCAATGCTTTACCGTCAAGCCCTGGCAGCATCAGGTCAAGTAAAATCAGATCGGGGCTTTTGTTTGACAGAAAAAGCAGCACTTCCGTTCCCGAATAAGCACGGGAAACCAGATAGCCCTCTTTGGTAAGTATTTCTTCCAGCATATTTCCTATACTGACATCATCATCAACAACCAATATATTTTTCATAAAAGAACCCACTATTTATGCCTTCCAGACAGATTTTAGCATTGCGCCTATTTTGGGAGTGGTGCCATAGAGAAGAACGCCTACCCGGTATATTTTAGCTGAAAGAATGCCTACACCAATAACAGAGCCTATCAGAATGGCCACAGATAATGCGACCTGATAAAAAGGCACTGTGCTCATTGCAATACGGGTAAACATAGCCATGGGGGAGGTAAAAGGAAGGTAGGAGCATACCTTCATAAGGGCGCTGTCCACGTTTCCTTCTGTCATGGACATAATTACAACCAAAAAGCTGGCAATGAAAACCAGGGTAACAGGCATAACCGAAGTATTGATATCTTCCAGCTTGGAAGCCGTGGAACCAATGGCGCCAAACATAAACGCGTACATAAAAAAGCCAAGTATAAAAAACAAAAGCATATAAATTAAAAGGTCAAGGGGCATGTTAAAAATGGAGTTAATCGTTTGGTTGCCGCCCCATTCTCCTCTGTTTAAATTAAAAAACAAAAATGCTGAGCCAAAAACGCACACAAGCTGAAGCAGACCTGCTATACAGGAGGCAATTACTTTGCCAAACATCATGGATGCAGGTTTGGCGCTGGTAATTAAAAGTTCCATTGCCCTTGAGCTTTTTTCAGAGGCAACATTGGTTGCCACCATCTGCCCATAAAGAAGGATTACCATATACAGAGCAAATATCATAATATAAGTGTAAAAGAAATTTTGCATCTGGTCTTTGCCAAGGCTTTCGGTAGTATGTTCAACTGGTATTTGGAGAATCCGTTCCGCTTCATTAAGAGACAGTCCACTTTGCGTCATTGCGTTTATTTGATAAATACTTTGCAGAACATTGTCAGCAATGGAAGTGTTGTTATCATACATAGACAGATTTTCCACATAGTAAGTATAAGAGGTAAGACTGTGGAGGACAAAAGCACATTTGGCTTCCCCGGAAGAAATCTGGTTTTTGATGTCCTCAAGTCCGCCTTCTGCTATACGGATATCATAGTCAGAAAAGGCGGATGTAAAAAACTCCATCATACTTTGGGAAGATTCTCTCCCATGGTCCATCGTGCTGCTTGTGCTTTCGGCATCAAGGGCAATCAGCATAATAGGGAGTTTTGCCGTTTCCTTTTTTTCGCCTGCAAAAAGGGGTTTGATTCTTGGAAAAAACATAATCAGGGCAATGACTGCTACGAGAAAGAAGGTAACGCCTACAAAAATTTTATTTTTAAAATACCCCTGTAATTCAAATTTTAATATAGTTTTAAATTGATTCATAATAATAACCATGCTCCTTTCCAAAGCCGGAGACTTTGTGTGCAGCACAAATCTCCAGATTGAAATTTTTAATTTTCAATCTTAACTCCTCATGTAATAAGTTCCATTTCTGTTGTATTTATTCACCTGCATACTCAACAAAGATATCATTTAAAGAGGGTTCAAAAACCTTGATTTCATCAATATCAAACTGTCCGGTCAGCAGATTCATTGTCTGTTGCTTCATATCCGGAGAAGGAAGACGGATGAGAAGGGCATCCCCGTCAGGCGTCTTTTCCATGGCGCCGGGTATAGAAGCTTTTAAAATATTGTCTATATCCCTGGAGCGGACAAGAAGTTTATCTCTTGTATAATTTCTCTTGATATCATGCAGGTCGCCGTAAAGGACGATTTTCCCTTTGTTCAAAATTGCAATGCTGTCACAGAATTCTTCAATATAATTCATTTGATGGCTGGAAAAGAGGACGATTTTGCCTTTTGCAATTTCTTCTTTTACCACATCTTTTAAAAGCATTGCATTGACAGGGTCAAGGCCGGAAAAGGGTTCGTCCAGGATAACAATGTCGGGATTGTGGGCAAGAGCAGTGATTAACTGAATTTTCTGCTGATTTCCTTTTGAGAGTGTATCAAGACGTTTATTGCGGTGTTCTGCCATGTTAAGACGCTCCAGATAGTAGTCAATGGCAGTTGTTGCATCAGAATACTTCATTCCTTTCAGCTGGGCAAAGTAGACTAGTTGGTCTGTGATTTTCTTTTTGGGATAAAGACCTCTTTCCTCAGGCAGATATCCAATACCTGTCCGGGCGTAATCTACAGGATGGCCGTCTATTAAAATATTCCCCTCATCTGACGGAAACACATTCATTAAAATGCGTATGGTGGTAGTTTTACCAGCTCCGTTTCTGCCAAGCAGACCAAAGGCCCTGCCGCTTTGGGCGGAAAAAGAGATGCCGGTTAACACTTGTTTTTCTCCAAAGCTTTTGTGTATGTTTTTCAATTCAAGCCTCATAAAGCTTTCCTCCTGTTAAAAAGTATGGTCTTATTCTACCATGAAGTATTTGAAAAGTCGAGTATCGCATATTTGTAAGGTCGTTTTAAAGAAATAAGGGACAGATACAGATTTACAGTAAAAAGAAAGCTTCAGGAACGAATTGACACTTTTCCTAATGTAATGATAGAATGATGCAAAGAAGGATAAATTTTGCAGAAGTCAGGAGGGCTTTTTATGCCGAAAAGGACAGATATAAATAAAGTGTTGATTATTGGTTCAGGGCCGATTATCATAGGGCAGGCCTGCGAGTTTGATTATTCAGGAACACAGGCCTGTAAAGCGCTGCGAAAGCTGGGATATCAGATTGTGCTGGTTAATTCCAATCCGGCAACTATTATGACAGACCCGGAGACAGCAGATGTGACCTATATTGAGCCTTTAAATGTGGACCGTCTGACACAGATTATTGCAAAGGAGCGCCCGGATGCCTTGCTTCCAAATCTTGGAGGACAGTCAGGGCTTAATTTGTGTGCAGAATTACACAAGGCGGGAGTTCTGGAAAAATATAATGTAAAGGTTATCGGAGTGCAGGTGGATGCCATTGAGCGGGGGGAAGACCGCATAGAGTTTAAAAAGACCATGAACAGTCTTGGCATTGAAATGGCCCGTAGCGAGGTGGCTTATTCGGTTGAAGAGGCCCTTGCCATTGCAGAAAAGCTTGGCTATCCGGTAGTGCTCCGTCCGGCCTACACCATGGGCGGCGCCGGAGGCGGTCTGGTATATAATAAAGAAGAATTGAAAACGGTCTGCGCAAGAGGGCTGCAGGCGAGTCTGGTGGGCCAGGTTCTGGTAGAAGAATCTATTTTGGGATGGGAAGAGCTGGAACTGGAAGTAGTCCGGGATGCCGAAAACAATATCATCACCGTTTGCTTTATTGAGAATATTGACCCTTTGGGTGTGCACACAGGAGACTCCTTCTGTTCAGCGCCTATGCTTACGATTTCCAAAGATTGCCAGGCAAGACTGCAGGAACAGGCGTATAAAATTGTGGAGTCTGTACAGGTAATTGGAGGGACCAATGTGCAGTTTGCCCATGACCCTGTGACAGACCGTATCATTGTCATTGAAATCAATCCCCGTACCTCCCGCTCATCCGCGTTAGCGTCTAAGGCCACAGGATTTCCTATTGCACTGGTTTCCGCTATGCTGGCAGCAGGCCTCACCTTAAAGGATATTCCCTGTGGAAAGTATGGCACATTGGACAAATATGTGCCGGACGGAGATTATGTGGTGATTAAGTTTGCACGCTGGGCCTTTGAAAAATTTAAAGGGGTGGAAGATAAACTGGGAACCCAGATGCGTGCAGTAGGCGAGGTTATGAGCATTGGAAAGACGTATAAAGAAGCTTTCCAGAAAGCAATCCGTTCTCTGGAAACCGGGCGTTACGGACTGGGACATGCCAGGGACTTTGATACTCTTTCAAAGGAAGAGCTGCTTCACCGCCTGATAACGCCTTCAAGCGAGCGGCATTTCCTGATGTATGAAGCGCTTCGCAAAGGCGCTTCTGTAGAGGAAATTACAGAGATTACCAAAGTAAAGACATATTTTATTGAACAGATGAAAGAGCTGGTGGAAGAAGAGGAAGCCCTTCTTAAATACAAGGGCGGTCTTCCGGCAGACGAAATGCTTATTGCTGCCAAAAAAGATGGTTTTTCTGACAAATATATAAGTCAGCTTCTGGAAATTAAAGAAGAGGAAGTCCGAAACCATCGTTTATCTCTTGGTGTGGAGGAGTCCTGGGAAGGAGTTCATGTAAGCGGAACCCAAAACAGCGCCTATTATTATTCCACCTACAATGCGCCGGATAAAAACCTGGTGAACACTGACAAACCAAAGATTATGATTCTGGGCGGGGGTCCTAACCGGATTGGCCAGGGGATTGAGTTTGATTATTGCTGCGTACATGCGGCTATGGCTCTTAAAAAGTTGGGATTTGAAACAATTATTGTAAACTGTAACCCGGAAACAGTGTCAACGGATTATGATACTTCTGATAAACTGTATTTTGAGCCTCTTACGCTGGAGGATGTTTTAAGTATTTACAAAAAAGAAAACCCTATTGGGGTGATTGCACAGTTTGGCGGACAGACACCTTTAAACCTAGCCTCTGAACTGGAAGAAAATGGTGTCAGGATTCTGGGAACGTCTCCCTCTGTAATTGATTTGGCGGAAGACAGGGACCAGTTCCGCGAAATGATGGAAAAACTGGATATTCCCATGCCGGAGTCAGGAATGGCAACAACAGTGGAGGAAGCTCTTGCTATTGCGGAAAAGATTGGATATCCGGTGATGGTGCGCCCTTCTTATGTGCTTGGCGGAAGAGGAATGGAAGTGGTTTATGATAACAAGAGCATGACAGAATATATGAATGCGGCGGTAGGAGTTACGCCGGACCGTCCGATTCTCATTGACCGGTTTTTGAATCATGCCTTAGAGTGTGAGGCAGATGCCATCAGTGATGGGGAACATGCCTTTGTGCCGGCAGTAATGGAGCATATTGAACTGGCAGGCATTCATTCTGGTGACTCGGCTTGTATTATTCCTTCTGTTCACATTCCGGCAGAAAATGTGGAAACCATTAAGGAGTATACGAGAAAAATTGCAGAGGAAATGCACGTAAAGGGGCTGATGAACATGCAGTATGCCATTGAAAATGGAAAAGTTTTTGTGCTGGAAGCCAACCCAAGAGCGTCCCGAACTGTTCCGCTGGTGTCAAAAGTCTGCAATATCCGCATGGTGCCTCTTGCCACAGATATAATTACTTCAGAAATTACAGGACGCCCTTCTCCCATTTCCGGTTTAAAGGAGCAGGAGATTCCCAATTATGGAGTCAAGGAAGCCGTTTTCCCCTTTAATATGTTTCCGGAGGTTGACCCAATTCTTGGTCCGGAAATGCGTTCTACCGGTGAAGTGCTGGGACTGTCCCGTTCTTATGGGGAGGCTTATTTCAAGGCACAGGAAGCAGTACAGTCAAAGCTGCCTGTGGAGGGAACGGTTTTAATTTCTGTCAACAAAAAAGATAAGGATGAAGTGGTGGAAGTTGCCAGAAGCCTGGCAGGTGACGGATTTAAGATTGTAGCCACAAGCGGAACCTGTGATTTAATTAACTCGGCAGGAATTCCGGCAGTAAAGGCAAAGAAATTGTTTGAAGGCCGTCCAAATGTAGGAGATATGATTACTAATGGGGATTTTGACCTTGTTATCAATTCTCCGGTGGGAAAAGATAGTATTTATGATGACAGCTATCTTAGAAAAGCGGCAATCAAGGCAAAAGCGCCGTATATTACCACTGTTGCAGCGGCGAGAGTGGCGGCTGAGGGAATCCATTACCTGAAAACCCATGAAAGCAGCGAAGTGAAATCCCTGCAGGAATTGCATGGGGAAATTTATGATAAGAATTGATGTTTTAATCCATTAGATAATTAATTACTGATACAGGATAATTGTTTTATATGCGGGCAGAGGAGGAAAACGATATGGAGCCTTTGCCCGTTGAATATTTAAGGCAGGGAAGGCGGAGTCGCCTCTCTGTCTTGTTACGTATAAAGATTGTGTTCCGGGAATATATTATTAAAAACCCTTGGAGCACAATTTTTGGAACAGGATGCACTTATATCCCCAAAAGAGCGGGAAAAAATGAAAAATATGGATATCCGCAGCGTATGCCGGGAAGACCTGATGGATATCCGGGAAGTATCAATAGACAACAGCTTAAGCGCGGAAGAAAAAAGGCAGGAGTTTATCCGGCAGATAAAAAATCCCTATGTTTATAAACAAGGAGATTATGTTGTCAAACTCAGTTTTTCAGATACAGACTTGACCCTTATGGACTGTCTGAAAGAATACATAGAACATATTGCAGAAGAATGACTGTAAGGAGTCGTTTTAGTTTCCGTATGTCATTATTGGAACACAAGCAGGCCATCTGATTGGAAACCATACTTATAATCATACCCAGCTTACCAGCAAAAATCAGGAGAATTTTAAGCAGGAGATTATACAGACAAATGAAGTAATTAAAGAGGTGACGGGAGAAGATACTATTTATATCCGTCCGCCTTATGGCAGCTGGAATAAAGAATTTGAGAAAGAATTAAATATGTTTCCAGTGCTTTGGACTGTTGACCCTCTTGACTGGTGCAGTAGTGATGCTGCCTGCATTGTAAAAAATGTCTGCGCCAAAGTGGGGGAAAATGATATTATACTGATGCACGACCAGTATAAATCCACAATAACAGCGGCTTTAAAAATTGTTGATGAACTTGAAAGCAAAGGGTATGAATTTGTGACGGTTGACGAGCTTTTATTCGATTGAAGCAAATGGAAATGCTGACTATTTTCAAATTTGCTCCTAATAGTTGTTAAAAAATGATTTATATGGCTTTAAAAATGGCAAATTGATAAATTCAGGAATTTCGTGTATAATATATCCAGTAATTGGATATGTGATATCCTTAAAAAACATTTTTAAGCTAAAAGGAGAGTAAATTATGAAAAAGGCAGCAACAATTTTATTAGCAGCAGTGATGATTTTTACCCTGTCCGGCTGTGGCGGGAAACAAAATGATTCTGGTGCGGGTCAGGACAGTGGGGAATCCAAATATACGGAATCTCTTGAAGTGTTAAACGATATTGTCAAAGTCTATAAAGAGGATGAATTGTTTGCAATGTATGGCGGGAACCAGGAGAATGCGGTGATGGATGCGCCGGGCAAATTTGACATCAGTAAAACAGAAGAGCTGGATTATACACTGGGACTGCCAAAGGAGCAGTTTTCCAATATTGAAGATGCAGCCTCCATGGTGCATATGATGAATACAAATACATTTACCGGCGCCGCATATCGTCTGAAGGAAGGCGTGGATATGAATGAATTTGCAGATTCGGTAAAATCCTGTATTCTTGCAAAACAATGGATATGCGGGCAGCCAGATACGCTGATTATTATAAATGTGGACGGCAGATATGTAATAACTGCTTACGGTGTTGCTGAAATTATAGAAATTTTCAAAAATAACACATTGTCGGCGATTGAGGGGGCACAGGTGATTACAGAAGCGCCCATTGTGTAAAACGGACTTTAAACTGTATGGAAACAATAATTAAAACGGCGTGAAGCGGGATTTATAACCGGACCGGTTTCATGCCGTTTATTAATGGAGAAAATATCATTATGCTGTTTTCAAGTATTTCATTTTTATATTATTTTTTGCCGCTGACGGCCATTATATATTTTACGGCGCCAAAGAGACTTAAAAATATAGCGCTCCTTTTTTCCAGCCTTTTATTTTATGGGTGGGGAGAACCCCGATATGTTTTACTGATGGTTTTTTCTATTATATCTGGATATATTTTTGGATTGATGGTGGAAAAATACAGGGAGAAAAAAGCCGGAAAAATATTCTGCATTATTTCAGTCTGTGTAAGTGTTTCCTTTTTGCTGTATTTTAAATATGCAGACTTTATTATTGAAAATTTTAATGCTGTGACCGGGATGAAACTTTCACTTTTACGTCTTGCGCTGCCGATTGGTATTAGTTTTTACACCTTTCAGATTATAAGCTATACATTAGATGTGTACAGAGGGGAGACTGCACAAAAGAACATAATCCATTTGGCGGCCTATATAGCCATGTTTCCACAATTGATTGCAGGACCAATTGTACGGTATTGTGATATTGCAAAGCAACTATCATGGCGGGAATATTCCTGGCATAAGGGAGCTTTAGGAATACGCCGCTTTGTAATTGGTCTGGCAAAGAAAATTTTGCTTGCAAACCAGTTGGGAGAGCTGTGCAATATATTCCGCGCATCAGAAGAAAAGTCAGTATTATTCTACTGGCTATATGCTGTAGCTTTTGCTTTGCATATTTATTTTGATTTTTCAGGATACAGTGATATGGCTATTGGGCTTGGGAGAGTGTTTGGATTTCGTTTTCTGGAAAACTTCAATTATCCATATATTTCTGCCAGCATAACTGAATTTTGGCGCAGGTGGCATATTTCCCTGGGCGCCTGGTTTAGGGATTATGTTTATATACCACTGGGAGGAAACCGAAAAGGGAAGAGAAGGCAGCTTTTCAATATTTTGGTGGTATGGATGCTCACTGGCTTCTGGCATGGGGCAGCCTGGAATTTTATTTTGTGGGGCCTGTTTTTTGCTATACTTTTGACATTAGAAAAACTGTGGCTGTTAAATATATTGGAGAGGAATCGGTTATTGGCACATGTCTATACCCTGATTTTTGTACTTTTAAGCTTTGTGATTTTTAATGCGGAAAATATGGGACAGGCATTTTCTGATATAACAGGTCTTTTTGGGGGCGGAGGAATCCCGCTTATCTCAGCGGAGGCGGTATACTGCCTTAAAAGTTTTGGGGTGGTTCTGCTAACAGGAGGAATCGGGGCAACGCCAATAGTTCATAAGCTTATAAAAAAAGTATCTGAAAACCATACAGGTGGCAGAATTGTGAATCTGGCGGAGCCTGTTGTGCTTGCCTTATTCATGCTGGTTATGACGGCTTACCTGGTGGATGGCTCTTTTAATCCTTTTCTCTATTTTCGATTTTAAGGAGGATGGTTTATGGACACAAAAAAGAAAGATTTTATTTTGTGCATTACTTTTGCCCTGCTGCTTACCGGAGGTTTCCTGTTATGTATGTTTATGCCTAAAGAACAGTATCTGGTCAGTGAGAGGCGTATGCTTAACCCTATGCCCAAACTGTCAGCAGAAGGCGTGTGGAGTGGGCGTTTTATGACAGATTTTGAAGCCCATACAGTGGATGCTTTCCCGTTTCGGGATTCGCTCCGAAGGATAAAAGCGCTGACTGCGCTGAATATATTCCGGCGTCAGGACAATAATGGCGTTTATGCGGCAGAAGGATTTCTAGCTTCTCTGGAATATCCCATGAACGAAGCTTCACTTACAAGAGCGGGGGAACGATTCCGTTATATATGTGAGAAATATCTTACAGATGAAAACAAAGTTTATATCTCTGTAATTCCAGATAAAAATTGTTTTTTGGCCAGTCAGAGCGGTCATTTATCCATGGATTATGTGGATTTTGAAAAACAAATGGCGGATAAAGCGTATTTCGCAGAATATATACAGATATCTGATTTGTTGGAAAGAGATGACTATTACAAAACGGATACGCACTGGCGGCAGGAAAAAATTACAGATGTGGCGCAGCGTCTGGCGCAGACAATGGGAGCAAGTCTGTCACAGGATTATGAAATCCATACGTTGGAACAGGATTTTTATGGCGTGTACCACGGACAGGCAGCATTGCCCCTGCCGCCGGATAAATTGCTGTATGTGACAGGAGAGGATATTAATAACTGCAAAGCATATAACTGGCAGGAGAAAAAGGAAATGCCAGTATATGATATGGAAAAAGCGGCAGGGCTTGACCCATATGAAATGTTTCTGTCAGGCTCCCTTTCGCTGCTTACAATAGAGAATCCCAATACTCGGACGGATAAAAAACTAATAATGTTCCGGGATTCCTTTGGCTCAAGTATAGCTCCGCTTTTGATAAGTGGATATTCGCAGATTACTTTGGTGGATATCCGCTATATCCACCCAGATTACCTGGGACAGTTTGTTGATTTTGAGTCCTGTGATGTGCTGTTTTTATACAGTACCCTTGTGTTAAATCACAGTGATACAATAAAATAATAAAAAGCACATTGCCCTCTTCATTTGGCATTTATCAAATATGCTAAATGAAGAGGGCAATGTGTTTTATTTATTTACGTGCGCAACGGACCAAGTGGCTGCCTGCGGGCATTTGGCTTATTGGCAGATTTCAAATTTTTGTACCATTTTATTTAGTAATTCAGCCTGGGAAGCCAGTTCTTCGGAGGTAGCCGAGGTTTCCTGGGAGGCGGCTGAGTTATCATGTATTCCGTGAGTTCTTCAATTCCCAGGCGGAGCTGTCTCATATTTTCAGCCTGTACAGCAGCGGTTTCGGCTGTTCCCTGAATCATTTCATTTACATGGTTAACAACATTTACAGATTCTTTCAGTGAACCCATGGCGCCGGCAGCAATGGTATTTCCTTTGTTGATTTCTTCCATTGAAATTTCAATCAATTCTCTTGTGGTACTTGCCGCTTTGGAGCTTTCTAATGCCAGTTTTCCGATTTCATCGGCAACCACGGCAAAGCCTCTTCCAGCCTCACCGGCACGCGCTGCTTCTATAGAAGCATTTAAGGACAGGAGATTTGTTTCTGATGCAATATCTTCAATGGTCTGAATGATACCAACCACCTTCTGGGAGGTCTGATGGATTTCGTTCATGGCATCCATCATCAATTTCATTTTTTCCTGATTCTGGTCAATCATTGTTGCAGCCTGTGCAGTTGCTTTGGCGGAGGCTTCAGCTTCCTTGCGGCTGCTTTCCACCTGGTCGGCAAGCGTGTTTGTTGTTGCTGCAAGCTCTTCAATAGATGCGGCCTGAGTCTGGGCGCCTTCCGCCAGGGCCTGGGAAGCAGTGGCAAGCTCTGCGGCTCCAACAGATACACGTTCAGCGCTTTCGTTTATACCAATCATAACCTGATTCATGGAATCTGAAATATTCAGCAGGGCAGTCTTAATCTTTTGAAATTCGCCCACATACTCATTTTTCAGTTGAACACTAAGTTTCCCGTCAGCAATCCGGGCGAGTACATCCTCTGTTTCATCTATATATGCAATATATTCTTTTAGCCGGTTGACTGTTCTTTGGAAGGATTCACCCAGTTCCCCGATTTCATCTTCGCTTGTTATATCTAAATTTACATCCAGGTTTCCGTCAGCAAGCTGCTGGGCTGTATAATTCAGTTCCAGAATTGGCTTTGTTATTTTTTTTGCGCTTTTTCTGATACTTATTGCTATCAGGAGGATGCCAACAGCAAAGAGAATAACCAGTGCAATGACCATTGCAGTCATCATTGCGTAATATTCTGATGCAGGCATGTTGCTAAGTACAATATATCCGGTATCTCCAGCCTGCTGTAAGGAACCGTATTTTGTATGACCATCTGTTTTATATTTCAGAAATTCATCATTCTTTGCGTCGACCGCGTCTATAACATTTTGTGTTATATCCACATCTTTAATATTTTTTTGGACGAATTCACTCTGTGGATGGTAGAGGAAAGTGCCATTTTCAGATAAAAGCAGAATATACCCATTACGCCCTATTTTGTATTTGCTCATTATTTCTGTCATATGGTCCAGGGAAATATCCATGCCCACAGCGCCAAGAACGGTTCCTGTGGAGTCGTCTATTACAGGGGCAGCGGCGCTTAGTATCATCTTCCCGGTAGAAGAGTCAATGTATGGTTCTGTAAGTATGGTTTCCTTTGTTTTAATACACCCATACCATCCGCGTCCGGTAATGTCCCAGCCATCTTCACTTGTAAAGCCATCAGACTGCTTCAATGAACTTGTATCCAAATCAGAAATCCATACAGCCATGACGTTTTCTGTATCAGTATTTGCGATACCAATAAGATTGTCCATTACGGTGTCCATTTTTTCAGCGCTGCTAAAGTCATCTCCAGGCTTTGTCTCCTTTAGGACATGTTTAACTTCAGGATTTACGGCAAGCTGTTCTACATTTTTGGTATACTGTTCCAGAAATCCTGTGATCTGGCTTGCGGCAGCGTTGGACTCTTGTGTCAGTTCTGTTTCTTTTGATGTAATAATCAGCCATCCTACCATACAAATAGCGGCAACCGCTATAATAAGAAGGACAAAAATTGCACTTCCTCCAATCTGGTAGAGAATTTCATCTGCTATTTTTTTCTTTGCATTTGTTCTTTTTTCAGGCGCTCCCATGCGAATCCCCCCTGTGCTTTTATGTTTTCTTTCTATTGTATCGCTATTTTTCTGCTAATACAATAAAAATTTGACTTGTGGACTGTTATTTTTCTGAAAAACTTAAAAAAAACGGTCAGTGAATTGTGAATTTTGTACATATAGAAGAATCCAATTATGAAAATGTCAAATTAATATATCGCTTAAAATAAATATCTGAAAAAGGGACACGATTGTAAATGCCAAAATGGAAAAAGGGCAGCCTTTATTATGGATTTAAAAATTCTGAATTATCTGGAAGTTATTTAAAGGTAAAACCAGGCCAGGCGGTATATAATATCGAATATTGAAAAAATAAAGAAAAAAATGAAAAATTGTGTTGACAAATTAAAAGACGCCAGTTATAATAAACTTACAAAAACAAATTCACATAGATAAAATCTTAAAGAAAGGAAGGTACGGACCACCAAAAACATAAGATAAGCTATTTAATAAAAATAGCAAAATGTGAAAAAGTTAAGCTTTTAAGGTACAAAAGAACAAGGTACTAAAGAGAGCGGATTTCAAATTCGTATCAGGTACAAAAGAAAAAGTAACGATTTACAAAGGAAAAACGAGAACGTTACAGTACACCAGTACAAAAGAAAAAGGAGAGAGATACGAAAGAGAAGAAAGAAAAACTGAATAGGGTGTTATCTACAAAAAGGAAAGAGAGGTAAAAGCCATTGGATAGCATAGTTTAGAAGCGGGTATTAGTCGAGAGTGATTGGTACCCGCTTTTATTGTTGCAAGCAGAGATTAAAGGGCTGCGGGGAGTTGATGTATGCGGATAAAACCATTTTGAAGACTTATGAAGGTGTTCTGTGTAATTTTTTGTGGAAATCAGGTGGCAAATAAGTTATTATAGATTCTACGGAGGTAAGAGCAATATGGCAAACGATGAATCAATTGTTGAAAAGATGGACAGAAGAGAATTCAGAAGAAAGCGCAGATTAAGAAATCAGATTATATCTTATCTGGCGCTCGTTATTTTTCTTGCCGGGTTGGTTTTGGGAGTGGTGATGGGAGTGAAAAAGCTTTTGTCATTGGTAAATGACAAAAAACATGCAGAAGAATTGCAGAAACAGCTTGAAGAACTATCGGAAATGGAAGAAGAAACGCCAACAGTGGAAGCGCCAGAGGAAATGACAGAACCGCCGCAGGAAACTGACTATACGGAGGAAGTTGTTAATTCCTGGATTTCAGGAATGACACGGGAAGAAAAGGTGGCCGGTCTTTTTATGATCACGCCGGAAGCCCTTACTGGTACAGATACGGTCATTAAGGCAGGGGATACCACCAAAGAAAAACTTGGGGAGCATCCGGTAGGGGGGCTGATTTACTTTTCCAAGAATATCCAAAGCGCTGAACAGCTGACAGAGATGCTTCAGAATACGAAGGACTGGAGCAAGTTTCCTATTTTTCTTGGTGTGGACGAAGAAGGAGGAACTGTAAGCAGAGTTGCAGAGAGCGGTCTTGCGGATAATGTGGGAAACATGGCTGATATTGCAGCTTCTGGGGACCCGACGGCGGCGAGAGCGGCAGGGGCGGCAATCGGCAGCTATCTTTCGGGGTTTGGATTTAACATGGATTTTGCCCCGGTTGCGGATGTGATAGTGGAGGGAAATACAGTTATAGGAAGCCGTTCCTTTGGCACGGACCCAGGGGTAGTGGCGTCTATGGCATCGGCAGTGGTAGAAGGGCTGCAAAGCAATGGGGTGAGCGCTTGCATGAAGCATTTTCCGGGACTGGGGGATACTTCTGATGACACCCATTCGGGGATGGCAAATTCAGGGAAAACCCTTGATGATTTATCTGCAACAGACTTTCCGGTTTATCAGGCAGGTATTGGGGCAGGAACAGATTTTATAATGGTTGGACATATTTCACTTGAAAATGTAACAGGAGATAATACGCCTGCTTCCCTTTCCGGAAAAGTCATTACGGAAATTTTAAGAGGGCAGCTGGGCTTTCAGGGAATTGTTATTACTGATGCCATGAATATGGGAGCCATTACAGAATATTATACATCAGGGGAGGCGGCAGTAAAAGCGCTGCAGGCGGGCGTGGATATGATTCTGATGCCAGAAGATTTTGAAGCGGCTTATAATGGTGTGCTGGAAGCAGTGAACAATGGAACATTGTCTGAAGAGCGGATTGATGAATCCCTGCGCAGAATATTCAGGGTGAAATGCAAGGATAAAGTGGCATAAAT
>CAMUHA010000017.1 GCA_947088515.1 uncultured bacterium | reverse complement strand
GTTATTTTATTTTAGATTTATTTATAATTTGTGGATTTATTTTTGACGCTTGGGTGGTGGGAAATATCATGAACCAATGGGTATCAAAGAACATGTATAGCAGATGGTTTTACAATAAGACTTTTGGAGTTGCAGTAATTTTATCACTTGTTATTTTAAATTTAATAAATCCTATAAAGAAAATAGAAAGACCAATTGTAAACAGTATCAAGGAGGATGAATTTGGATATTTGGAACGTTTCAGGAATATGTGGGGAGATATTTTAACCCAAATTGAAAATTCAGAAGAGAAAAATGTAGTTGTGCAGTCAAAAAGGATTCCCTCACCACAAACATTAAAAAATCCAGATTTATCCTCGGATTCTGCTTATTGGGTTAATGAAGTGGTTGCTCAATATTATAGCAAAGAATCAATTGTAGTTAAATGGATTGAGTAATGTTTAGATGCTATGTGTATTAGCTTAATAATTGGTTATCAGATGTTGCTTTGCATGTACCAGTAAACAGTTTGCAGTTTACAGAAGGTGTGCATATGATTTTTGTCCATATAATAATGAGTGTACTTTGCATTTGCCCTAAGTAGTAAATTGAGCAAGTGCAAAACTTATAAATTTGATTAAATTCAATATAAAAAAAGCACAAAACATGTCATTTCAACCTGTTTAGGCTTGAGCGAAGCGAAAGGAGTGTAAGTTAAATGTTAAAAAAAATAAAAAGGTCCCGTTTTTTTATATGGATTATTTGTTTTATATTATGCTTAGCGACAGAAGTTATTTTTAATTCTGAGGGGAGACTATATTATGATGCTCTTGATTATTGGAACAGAGGGGCATATTTATGGAAGGACGGTTCATTTTCTTTGATTATGGAGGGATTTCGGGGGTATGTTTTTCCTGTATTTTTAGGAATTTGCATTCATTATTTAGGAGGGATGGCCGGGTGGAAAATCCTAAATGCCGCGATGGTAAGTACCTTGTTTAGCATAATGATTCCATCCTTGCAGAATACGGATTATCATAATGAGAAGGCAAAAGAGTGCAAAGTGATAATTTGCTATTTATTATTTACGTTTTTTTTTATGGGACTAGAAATATACCCGTTATCTGATCTGCCTGCTATTTTTTTATGCCTTGCGGCTGTCTTTTCAATAAATTATGCTTTGGAGACAAGTGGTATTAAAAGGGGATTATGGAGCTTTTTATTTGGTGTTACAATATACTGCTCATATAATGTAAGAACAATATACCAGTTTGCAGCAGTTTATCTGGTATTATATATTATTTACCAGTTATATAAACATCATACTACAATTAAAAATACACTAATAATTTTTGTGGGGGGGGGTATTGGAGTAATTACAGCAACCATTCCGCAGATTTATATGAATTATTATGAACTGGGAAAGTTTTCAATCAAAGTTCCAACAAGTGGATTAATGAAACGTCAGCTTTTTTGGGGAATGCAAAATCAGGCATATGGGACCTATGTAGGTATTGAGCAAGAGATACCTCAAATGTATTTTGTAGATAAGGTTGGAATGAATATATTGCAGAAAGAAGGTATAACTGATAGTTTTACATCAATTGGTCAGTATTTAAAAATGTGTTTAAAATACCCAATAGAAATGGTAGGGATTTATACCAAACATTTAATCAATATGCTATTACCAATCTGGCCGGAAGCTTATGTGGTTAATATGAACAGTAATAAAATAATAACATCAATCCTGGCTTTTTCGTGCATATTTCTTTTTATTATTTGTGTGTTTGGAGGATATACTTATAAAAGCGCATTTTGCAACTTTATTCCGATTCTCATACCTGTGGTTTTTATAACGCCTGGAGCGGTAGAAATTCGTTTTTTTGCTGCGCTATATATTTATACTATAAGTACGCTTTGCTGGAACTGCGACTGGAAAAGAATGTTTTCTCTGATTGCAAAAAATAAGATAAAATTTTTTTTATGTTATATAGGCATATACGCTTCTTTTGTTGCTATTTGGACAAATACGTTAGCTAGTATATCAACAGGATATCCTATATTTTTTGAATGAAGCGCCAGAGTATAAAAATGAGAAACAACTTTGAAATTTACATGAGTAAAAGTATTGGAGGTATCTATGGATTATATAATGCCAAACAGGCTGGACAGGGGTTTTTATCAATATCAGAAAGAGTTTGAAAAGAAGGCAATTGAAGTATTGCGTTCAGGATGGTATGTTCTTGGAAAAGAGGTACAGGCTTTTGAAGAAGAGTTTGCAGATTATGTAGGCGCCAAATATTGTATTGGATTAGCCAGTGGTCTGGATGCTTTATGGATTGCCTTTCGGGTACTTGGAATAGGTGTGGGGGATGAGGTAATTGTCCAGGGAAATACATATATTGCCAGTGTTATGGGAATTACAATTAATGGTGCAACTCCAGTTTTTGTAGAGCCGGATGAATATTACAATATAGATGTATCCCAAATTGAACAGAAAATTACTGAAAGAACAAAGGCTATTTTAGTAGTGCATTTATATGGACAGGCTTCAAATATGGAGCAAATTGTAAGGATTGCAAATGCGCATGGATTAAAACTTGTTGAAGACTGTGCGCAGTCACATGGAGCCTGTTTTAATAACAAAATAACAGGAACCTTTGGTGACATAGGATGTTTTTCATTTTACCCATCCAAAAATCTTGGGGCATTTGGCGATGGAGGAGCTATTGTTACAAACAACGCTAAAATAGCAGATGATGTTAGGATTTTCAGAAACTATGGGAGTGAAAAGCGGTATTATAACAAAGTGGTTGGAACCAATTCCAGATTGGATGAAATGCAGGCGGGACTGCTTCGGGTAAGGCTTACACATATAAGGGAATTGGAAGAAGAAAAAAGAGAAATTTGCCTTCGGTATCTGGATAAGCTGCAGAATAAGGAAATCATACTGCCCCAAATACGGAATGGGGCAACACATATCTGGCATCAGTTTGTGATAAGGACTAAAGAGAGGGATGCTTTAATTAACTATTTGAATCAAAAGAAAATTGGAACAATTATTCATTATCCTATTCCGCCACATTTATCAGAGGCGTATCAGTATCTGGGGATGCCAGAAGGCAGTCTGCCTGTCACTGAAGACTACGCAAAAACGGTACTGTCAATACCATTATATAATGGATTGACACAGGAGGAACAAGAGCATGTGATTACATCCATTAATGAATGGCATAATTAGGGGAATCTGATATATGAAAGAAAAAAATGGAGAAATAATATGGATTGATTGCATAAAAGCGATAGCAATTTTAGCAGTTCTTGTGGACCATACTTTTATGGTATTGTATGACAATCCCAATATGCAAACAGTAACTTTCTTTTCAGTGAGTCTTTTTATATTTGTTATGGGAATAACAACATGGATATCAGAAGAAAACCATTCTAAGGAGGAGGTTGGCGCGAAGGTCAGAAGGAGAATAAAGAAAATAGTTATTCCTTATATTTTGGCAACGTTTATATATACCATAGTTCAGGATAAATACTTTAACTTTGAATTATTTATAAACAGAGTGGTTTTATTCAATTCCTCCGGCCCGCAGTATTATTTCGCTCTTTATATTCAATTAATTTTTGTAAATAGTTTCCTGTATACTGTTATAAAAAAATGCAGCCAGAGTAAATATTCTTATTTATATAAAACGATTATTTTTATATTTTTAGTATTTGGCGCATCGTTGTCTGTAAATTATTCTAATGTTTTAAATATTTATGGCGGAGGCGGAAAATTGTTTGGGGGCACATATGCTGTATTATCTTATCTGGGAATGATTATGGCGCCATGGATGCTTGGAGAGAAGAGAGCGCCACATTTAGTGAGTCTCTTGGGCGTATCAAGTATCTTATGGGTGTTATGGATGGGATTTATATGGAAAAACCACTTCCATATTGACACATATTTTTCCTTTGGGGGGGGGTATTAACCCACCTGGTGTAACTTTGTTTGTTTTAGCTGTTTTAGTGTTATTAGTTTTATACAGCTTTTTTTTGTTATTAAGTAACGGGCATAATAAGTATGGTTTGAAATTTGCTAAGTTTGTAGGGAGTATAGGAAAGAACAGTTTATATATTTTTTTGTATCATAGACTTATCTTGGATTATTTTCTGAAGATTTATGTGCATATTAATAATATGTGGATTAAACGCTTAATATTTTTGCTGTGTATGATAGGAATTCCTATTGCAGGAAAAAAAATATATATGATGATGGTCCGCAAGCTCTATTCTGACAAATGATATTCAGGCATGAACAGTAAAACAGCTTATAAAAGTAAGTGGAAGATAAGAGCTTTATATGGTATAAACAGAAGGAGAAAGGAATGGATTATAGTAAAGATATTCGACAATATATTGAGTTGGAAAGAGAGGTATTAAGCAAGCTGGATGTAAATGCTTTAAACCAGGCAATGCAGCTGATAGAGGAAGCTTACCGGCGGCGTAAAAAAATATATATATTTGGAAATGGAGGCAGTTCCGCAACCGCTTCTCATTACCAGAATGACTTTAACAAAGGTTTATCGGAGCATCTTACCCCCAAATTTGAATTTGTATGTTTGAATAACGATACGCCTACGCTGATGGCAATTTCAAATGATATTGGATTTGAAGAGGTGTTCAGATACCAGCTGCAGGGAAGAATCAGGGAAGGGGATTTGGTGATTGCCATTTCCGGAAGCGGTAATTCTGTTAATATTATAAATGCAGTTGAATATGCAAGAGAACAGGGGAACAAAGTTATAGGGTTGACAGGGATTAAAGGCGGTAAACTGATGCAATTGTCAGATGTTTCCCTGCATGTTCCAGTAAACAGTATGCAGGTGACAGAAGATGTGCATATGATATTTGACCATTTAATGATGAGCGTTTTTTATAAATCTTTATGTGGAGTGGACCATATGAAGATTTATAATTAAGCGGGAGGAAGACCCATATGAGTCGAATTAGTTTATTAGACTGCACACTAAGAGACGGTGGTTATTTAAACGACTGGAATTTTGGTCATGATAACATTGTCAATATTTATGAACGCCTAGTCAGTGCAGAAATTGATATAGTTGAAATTGGTTTTATTAATGAATCAAGGCCCTATGATGCAGACAGAACCATATTTCCGGATGCACAGTCCATCAATGAAATGTATCATGGGTTAAGCAGGGGAAATTCTATGATTGTCGGAATGATTGATTATGGGACCTGTGGCCTTGACAAGCTTATTCCTGCCAGAGACAGTTTTATGGATGGCATCCGCATCATTTTTAAAAAGGAAAAGATGAAGGGGGCAATTGCCTTTTGCAAAGAAGTAAAGCGCCTTGGATACAAGGTTTTTGCGCAGGCGGTTTCCATTACCAGCTATAATGATGATGAGCTGATGGAGCTGATAAATATGGTAAATGAACTGGAGCCATATGCGTTTTCTCTGGTGGACACTTATGGATTGCTGCACAAAAGCCAGCTGCTGCATTATTTTAACTTTGCAGATGAACATATGAAGGAATCCATTGGCCTGGGCTACCATTCCCACAATAATTTTCAGTTAGCTTATGCCAACTGTATAGAGCTGATGGAAATGCCGCCCCGCAAAAGAGAGATAATTGTGGACGGGACTTTGTACGGTATGGGAAAAAGCGCAGGCAATGCGCCGTTGGAACTTCTGGCAACTTATATGAATGATAATTTAAATAAAAAATATCATTGCAGCCAGCTGCTGGAGGCGATAGATGTAACTATATTGGATTTATTTAAACAGATTCCATGGGGATATACTTTTAAGTTTTTTCTTTCTGCCTCCAAGGACTGTCATCCTAATTATGTAACTTATCTGATGGATAAAAAGAAGCTGTCAGTGAAGTCAATAAATGAGATACTGGATAAGCTGCAAGATGACAAAAAGCTTTTGTATGACCAGGGTTATGTGGAGAAGCTGTATGTGGAATATCAAAAGAAAGAGTGTGATGACGGTATATCTCAGGTCAGATTTAAAAATCTGGTAAGTGGAAAGCACATACTCCTGCTGGCGCCAGGGCATCATGTAGTTGACCAGAGGGACGAAATTAATGATTACATTAACAGGATAAGGCCATTTAAAATATCCATTAATTTTATTCCGGTGGACATTCCGGTAGACGGTGTGTTTATCAGTAATGCCAAAAGGTATGTTCCACTGTCTACCAAGTTAAGCCAGGCGGCAGAAAAGCCGGTTACATTTGCCACTTCCAATGTGACCAAGACGGCGGGAGAGTTTGATTATGTGTTTAATTACAGTTCGCTTTTGGACGAAAAAGCAATGATTGTTGACAATCCCATGATTATGCTGCTTAAGCTGTTAAATGAAGCGGATGTGGCTGGCGTATCGCTGGCGGGATTTGATGGATATGTAAAGGCGGATGCTCCTAATTATATTAATCCCAATATGGACCATTCTTTCAGTCGGGAAAAAGCAGCTATGATTAACAGAGATGTTGTGAAAAGTATAGAACGCTTAGGCAGTTTAAAATTTGAATTAAACTATATAACAGATACTCTTTACAGTGAAAATCAAAGCTAAAAGAAAATAGAATTCCAGCAAGGAGAATTATTATGAAAAGAAAGTATGACTATGTGATTTTTGATGTGGATGGCACCCTGCTGGATACCGCAGAAGGTGTTACATCGGCGGTCAGACATACAATAGAGAAAGAACATTTGGAATCGCTGACAGAAGAACAGCTGAAAAGTTTTATCGGGCCGCCTATTCAGGAATCTTTCAGGAGAGTTTTCGGGGTGGATATGGTCAGAGCACAGGAGCTGGCAGCTATTTTCCGGAACCAGTACAAGGACGCGGACTTGCTTAAGGCGGTTCCCTATGAAGGAATTTATGAGGTGTGCGACCGTTTAAGGCAGGCAGGAGTCACTGTTGGTGTGGCAACTTATAAGAGACAGGATTATGCGGAAAAAATTCTGAAAGCATTTCATTTTGATAAGTACAGTCATTATTTGTATGGGGCTGACCATGAAAATAAACTGAAAAAAATGGATATTATAGAGCTATGTATGAAAGACATGGGAGTAAAGGACAAGTCCCGTGTATTGATGATAGGGGACAGCTCTCACGATGCTATTGGAGCAGAAAAAATAGAAGTGGACTTTTTGGGAGTGACCTATGGCTTTGAATTCCAAACGGAATCGGATGTAAGAAAATATAAAGCTGTTGGAGCGGCAGATAAACCAGCGGAAATTTTAAAATATATTTTACAGGGAGAATAAGTAACGCGCTTTTGGTGTAATATCGCAAGTGTTGTTTGGGATATGCGGGAGGATGGAAATGAAGATAAAGGCAGCGCAGTATATCGCACAGTTTTTAGTGGAAAAGGGAGTAAGTGATGTTTTTACCATTACCGGAGGTGGCGCCATGCACCTAAATGATGCTTTTGGACATCACCCCCAAATTCATTGTACGTATAATCATCATGAGCAGGCGTGTGCGATAGGAGCAGAAGGATATGCCAGGCTGACTGGAAAGGTGGCGGCAGTGTGCGTCACCTCCGGGCCAGGAGGAACTAATGCAATAACAGGAGTGCTTGGGGGATGGCAGGACTCTGTTCCCATGTTTGTGGTGTCCGGTCAGGTAAAGAGAGAAACCACTACATGGTCAACAGCAGTTCCCCTGCGGCAGCTTGGGGACCAGGAATTTCAGATTATAGACTGCGTAAAGGGAATGACCAAATATGCGCATATGATAACAGAACCGGAGAAAATCAAATATCATTTAGAAAAAGCGTGGTATTTGTGTAATCATGGCAGAAAGGGACCTGTGTGGCTGGATGTACCTCTGGATGTCCAGGCATCCATAATTGACCCGGATATGCAGGAAGGCTTTTGGCCGGATAAGGAAGAGACGGAAGCTATGTCAGGATTAGTTAGTATTTCGGTATGTGAAAATCCGGTATTTGACAGGCAGCTGACACAGCAGATATTAGGAAAAATCAGAGAGGCCAAAAGGCCGGTAATTTTAGCAGGAACGGGCGTGCGCCTTTCAGGGGCATATGACAGTTTTCTTGCATGTATTGAGGCTTTGCAGATTCCGGTTGTAACAGCCTGGAATGCACATGACCTTTTGTGGGATACCCATCCGCTGTATTGTGGACGGCCGGGCAGTGTGGGGACCAGAGGCGGCAATTTTATTGTACAAAACAGTGACGTGCTACTGGTTTTAGGGTGCCGTATGAATATTCGGCAGATTAGTTATAACTACAGGGAATTTGCCCAAAACGCTTATAAGATTGTGGTTGACATTGATGAAGCGGAACTGAATAAGCCTACAATCCATGTGGATTTAAAAGTCCATGCAGATGTGGCCGATGTGATGAAACAGATTGTTATGGCAACAGCAGAGAGTCCAAAAGAAGATGGAAAGGCAGCAACAGGCGCACATAAGGAATGGCTGGACTGGTGCCGGAATATAAACAACAAATATCCTGCGGCATTGGAGAAATATTATGAAAAAGACAGCCCGGTGAATCCGTATGCCTTTATAAAAGAATTTTCCAGAGAGCTGGAAGAGGGGGATAAGGTTATCTGCGGAAATGGCAGCGCCTGCGTGGTTACTTTCCAGACTATGATGATTAAGAAGGGGCAACGTCTTTTTACCAATTCAGGATGTGCCGCTATGGGATATGGTTTCCCGGCAGCAATTGGGTGTGCAGTTGCGGAAAAAGGAGAGAGGGTTATTTGTATTGATGGGGATGGAAGCTTTCAGATGAACCTTCAGGAACTGCAGACAGTGGTTTATAATAAGCTTAATCTGAAAATATTCATTTTAAATAACAATGGTTATCATTCTATCAGGCAGACCCAGAAGAATCTATTTGAACCACCTTTTGTGGGTGTATGTGATGGAAACGGCATTAGCTTTCCTGATATGGAGGGAATCGCTAATGCGTACAAGATACCATATATAAAAATTGACAGCTTGAAAGAGAGCTCTGAGAAATTAAGAAGCGTTTTGGAGGGGGCAGGACCGGTGATTTGTGAAGTTATTGTGGACCCGGACCAGAATTTTGAACCAAAGCTTTCCTCTAAAGTGTTGCCCGACGGCAGAATTGTATCTCCGGAGATTGATGATATGTACCCTTTCCTTCCAAGGGAAGAGTATGAAGCAAATAAATGGAAAAACTGGCAGCAGGTTTAGAGGTAATGTCTTTTCGGAATGTGGACTGACGCAGCAGCCTGGTCCGAAGGGGATGAAGTGAGGCGCGATACACGGAAAAACTTCCAAACTCATTATTGGCGCAGTATCGCAGGCGTTGCCTGCGATATGCAAGGAGACAGATATGAAAAAAATAATTATAGTAGGAAGACCCTACAGCAACGGAGGAGATTATCTGATTTATCACAGGCTGGTAAACGTAATAAAGAAAAATATACCAGATGTGAAAATTGATGTGAAGCTGGGAAGTGATGAACAGCTTAATATTGAAGAATTAAATGAGTATGACGCGATTGTGACAGGCGGCGGAGGCGCGCAGTTTTCTGAAGAGCACATAAGGACAAGCTTTTTGTATAAACATTTTGATGAGATTCAGGTACCCGTCCATTACATGGGGACAGGCCTGTATGGGGCGGACGGGACAAATGAAACTGTGTTTGGGTATCAATATTCAGAAGAAATGTCTGCATATTTTAAAAAGGTGGTTAACCGGGGCGGGCAGATTGCTTCCAGAGATTGGACAGTGGATACGGTTCTTAGAAACAATGGAATTGATGAAGTGATTATGGCAGGATGCCCGGCATGGTATGATGTGGATATGCTGGAGCGGACAGATGAGGCGGGAGAAAAAAACGCCAGCTCAAATGAGTTTCCAAAGCAGATAAAAGTGATTGCAGTATCCAACCATGGGCTGACCAAGAATGCTGAGTTTCATGGAAAAAAACTGGACCAGATAGAAGAATTGGTTTTATTTTTAAAGCGGAAATTTGACGGCGTAAAAATCCTGTTGACCTTTAATGATGGATATGACACAAAGTATTCCAGGAATTACAACATGGCTCTTAAGCAGTGGGCGGAAGAATGGGGAGTTGTTTGTGTGGATTTATCAAATGATGCACAAAGGTTTAAGGCCTTAAATGAAATAGACTTGCACATTGGCTTCAGGGTGCATACCCATATTTACTGTATCAGCAGGAAAATTCCCAGTCTTTTAATTGAAGAGGATATCCGGGGATATGGAATGAATGAATCCCTGCATTTGCCTCATTTAACAGCATATGATAAAGGCTGTGGAGGGGAGCGGTTCCGGGCAAATCCGTATTTACTTTCACAGATTTTGGTCCTTCTTGCCCAGATGGATGAGCGAAAGTGGAGAGATTATGAAGATGTCTTTGAGCTTATAAAGTATTATTATCAGACGGGGATGAAGAAATGGATGGAAAAGCTGTCGGAATGTATAAAATGAGAAAGAAATTAGGATTGATAAGTATACTTATTTTTATGGCTACAATATGGGGGGGGGTATGCGGTCAGACAAAGCAGGGCTACACAGTTTACAGCAGAGGATAATGAGCCTTCTCTTGTGTTAAAAATAGATAATCAGCAAAAAAAAATCCTTCCCTGGCACGAAAAAAACGGAGAGATATACTATTTCTTTTTACCTTCTTGTGTGTTGGAAGATAAAATTTATTTTGACCAGATTTCTGACGAAGATATTTTGATTAATGATAAAAAAATATCAAAATATAGTTGTTTTTCGTTTGAACAGGGAAAGCCATATAAGTTGAGTGTAAACGGCCTGTCATACCAGGTGGTCATTATGAGAGGAAAAAATATTCCAACTTTTTTTGTAGAAACCCAAAGCGGCAATATGGAATATATTCATTCAGATAAACGAAATATGGAAACAGGAAACATTACTGTTGTAGATGCAAACCAGCATATCCAATATAGCGGAAAGCTTGATGAAATATCCGGAAGGGGCAATAGTACATGGCTGCCCTTTAAGAAATCATATTCCATTAAATTGCCGGAAAAACATCCGATTTGTGGACTAAATTCTGGAAGTAAATGGAAGTTGCTATCGTTATATTTTGAACATGATAAAATGCACAGCAAAATAATATTTGATATGTCTGCATTGGCAGGTCTTAATTATACCCCAGAATGTACATGGATAAATTTATACTGCAATGGTTCATATCAGGGACTATATTTGCTTACAGAATCTGTGGATTCCCATTTAGAAGGAGATGGCTGTCTTTTGGAAAAGGGAATATCATCTCAATTACAGGGAGATGAGGTTTTCTTTATCACAAAGGAGATGGAATATTTGTTTAAAATGAAACAGAAAGCTGGGGAAAATGCCGAGGAGATTGCAGGTTTTATACAAGAAGTGGAAAATCTGCTGTTAGAGGGAAATTCACAATATAAAGAGTATTTAGACATAGATTCTATTGCAAGCCAATTTTTGATTGATAAAATTGTGATGGAAGCTGATGCAATGATGATGAGTACATTTTTTTACATTAGAAATGGTGTAATTTATGCCGGTCCTATGTGGGACTATGACAGGGCTGTTGGAGAAATCCTACCGGATTATGAAACACCGGTTGAAGGGGCGCCAAATGGGATGTCGGGATGGTACATGGTATTATATAATGATATGGACTTTTATGAGTCAATGATTAATACATATAAAAAGCTGTTGCCCTATTTTGAAGAGTTGTTAAATGGGGGAATAGATTATTATGCAGAGTGGATTGAATCATCTGTAGAAATGGACAATATACTGATGAAAAAGCGCTCAACACCCAATGAAACAAGCAGTTATACAACATATGAAAGTTATGTGAAATACCTAAAGTACTTTTTGACAAACAGACTTAATTTCTTAAATAAAAAATGGGAGATACATGGATACGAGTTTAAAGCGCCGGCAGAGGAAGATAAATATCACCAGGTAGTTTTTGCCGAAGAGGATGGAAGTATTATTGAAATCAGGAACATTAGGGACGGAGAATGCCTTATTGGGTTGCCGGAATCAGATAAAAATTTTGACGGATGGTACTTTAGCGGAAGAAAAGGATGTATTGATAAAATATATGACGAAAAGATTCCAATATACGAAGATTTAGTTCTGTATGCAAAGCAGCAAAATCGGTGAGGAACAAATATGTTTTTGAATGCACAATTTGAACATGTTCAGGGAGGAAGCAACTTTGTATCGGGTTGAAGATAAATATCAATGCAGTGAAGGCGAAATGCGTCTGCTTCAAATGCGGCTGGAGCCGCTCCTGCGGCCAGATGATTTCCAGACCAATATTAATGGGTATAAAGTTACAAGTGTATATTTTGATGACTTAAATGATTCTTTTTTAAAAGATACGGTGAACGGAATCCGGTTGAGAGAGAAATACCGAATCAGAATATACGATAATTCTTTTGAAACAATAAAGCTGGAAGTAAAATATAAGAGAGATAACCGTGTCCTAAAAAAAACCAGAAGCATTACAAAGGAACAAATGCAAAGTCTTGTGGATGGGGAGTGCATAGAAGATAAAGAGAATTCTTTAGGCAGTCCTGTTACACTTTTTAATCTGGGAATAAAAACATATGGACTTAGGCCCAAGGTAATCGTGGAATACGACAGAAAAGCATATGTATATAATGCGGGAAATGTACGGATTACATTGGACAGGGATATCCGGGCAGGGGACCAGATAGAAACTTTTATTCGTGGAGGAACCGTGCAGTATAATTATATAGATGAAATAAGCAGAGTGCTGGAAGTGAAATATGATGAATTTCTTCCAGGATTTATTGCAGGCATTTTGGAAAGTGGAAATATGAAGCAGATTTCATGTTCAAAATACAGGTTGTGCAGGGAAAGGAGTGTATTATAGTATGTCAGTAAAGGATGTAATTAAAAGTAGCGTGTATAATAGCCTGGGGGGAGGCACAAATCTTACAGTAAAAGGAATTTTTTTTATTTTAGCAGCAGCATGTCTGATTGGGCTTTATATCTATGCTGTTTATAAACTTACAAGTAAGTCGGCCTTTTATTCGAAAGACCTGAATGTTACAATAGCAGGGCTGCCTGTCATTGTAGCGGCGATTATGGTAGCCATGCAGTCAAATCTGTTAGTATCTCTGGGAATGGTTGGCGCATTGTCAATTGTGCGTTTCCGCAGTGCAATAAAAAATCCGCTGGATTTATTATATCTTTTCTGGTCTATAAGTGCAGGAATCATCTGTGGTGTTGGACTTACAATGCTGGCAATTGCTTTGTGCATAATTATGACTGTTATGCTGCTGACTTTAGAGATGCTTCCCAATTCAAAAGCTCCATTGCTTTTAATAATCAAAACTGGAAGTGAAAACGTTAACTGGGAGGAAATTGTAAAAACAATAAGAAAGCATTCAAAATATATGAAAGAAAAGTCCCGGAATATTAGAAAAGAAGAGACAGAAGCCATATTCGAAATAAATACAAGAATGCAGGATACGCTTTTACAGGATTTAAGACAGAATACCCAAATTAATCAGATTAATTTATTGTCCCATGATGGTGAGTATCGGATTTAAGAGGAAAGAGCATTGAGAAAAAGGGCAGGCTTGACTGGAATACTGGGTATTCTTTTATTGGTATATGTTTTGGGAAACAGCGGTCAAAAACAGATGGTACAAATGAGGATAGAAGGCACACAGATTTGTTTGTCCCTTAGGGTGAATCATGGGACAGTAAAGATAAAGTCCTGGTATGATGAGGAGAGAGGATTTCACTACTTTTTTCTGCCATCCTGTGTGAAGGAACAGAAAATATATTTAGACATGATACATTCCCGTACTGCTAAAATAGACGGCGCGCCCTTATCAGAAGGGTATTTCCAGTGGGAACAGGGCGCTGTGCATTCACTGGAGACTGTAGATGCTGTTTATCAGATAATTTTTATGAGGGCTGAAAATATTCCCTCTCTTTTTATTGAAACGAAAAGCGGCAGTATGGATTATATTCATGCAGATAAGGAGAATCATGAGACAGGCAGCTTAATGGTTATTGATGATAAAGCAAATATACAATACAACGGAAAACTGATGAAAATATCAGGAAGAGGAAACAGCACATGGCTTCCCTTCAAAAAGTCCTATTCCATTGAGCTTCCAGACAAATATCCAGTATGCGGAATGGACCCTGGAAAGAAGTGGAAATTGTTATCTTTATATTTTGAGCCGGATAAAGTTCACTCTAAAATCATTTTAGATGTTGGAAGAAAAGCAGGACTGGAATATACACCTGAATCAACATGGGTGGACTTGTACTGTGGAGGTGAATATAAAGGGTTATATCTGCTTACAGAGTCTGTTTCAAGCAATCTTGGGACAGATAATGAATATCTGATGGAAAAGAGTATACCAGCGCAGGTTACGGCAGATGATGTATCTTTTGGGACCAGCCAGATGGGGTACTTGTTTAAGTTAAGAAAGCCAGCATCCCCAGGAAAGGAACAGGCAGACAATGCAAAAGCGTTTATGCAGAGTATAGAAAATAAGGTAATTGAGGGAAACGGGGCATACAAAGACCATATTGATTTTGAGTCTTTGTCGAAACAATTTGTAATTGATAAAATCACCTTAGAAGCAGATGCAATGGTTATGAGTACTTATTTTGTAAAGAAAAAGGGAGAGGACAGGCTATATGCAGGACCATTATGGGATTATGACAGGTCAATGGGAGAACGGGTTCCGGATTTTGAGACTCCGGTAGAAGTATTTGCAGATGGCAGCATGGCAGGCTGGTATTATACATTCTATAATGACAGTGAATTTTACGAAGCTGTGGTGAGCGTCTATAAAGAGATGCTCCCTTACTGGAAAGAAGTATTGGACGGGAAGATTGATGAATATACAGAAAGAATCAAGGCGTCTGTTGACATGGACAATGTGTTAATGCAAAAATATGCAGTAAGAAATGAAATAAACAGTTATACATTGTATGAAAGCTATGTAAAGTACTTAAAATATTTTTTGGCTAACAGGCTGAATTATCTGAATGGAGTATGGGGAATTGAAGATATAAGGTTTGAACAGCCGTCTTCTAACGGAGTCATTCATAAAGTTTCATTAGCCGGAGAAGATGGCAGGATAATGGAAGTCATGCAGGTTTTGGACGGGGATTGTATAAATGAACTGCCTGCTTTGGATGAGGCTGTATATTATGGTTGGTGTTTTGAGGGAACGAATAAACTTTACAATAATAAAATTCCTGTTTATGAGGACATGATTTTATACACAAGACTTAATTCATAAGACCGCAGAGGATATTGGAAACCAGGCAGATGTGAGGCGCAATTTAAGTGAAGAATATATATTTTATTAATCCTTCCTTATAAATAAGTGGATAAAAAATTTTTATCTGATATAATGAAAAAGACAGGTGTTTATTTTTAAACAACTGGCAGATGAAGTTTTGAAGGCTGTGGAATGTGGAGGCAGAATTATGAGATATTTGGTGGTAATACCAGCGAGAGGCGGTTCAAAGGGAATCCCTAATAAAAATATATATCCGTTAAATGGAAAGCCGTTACTGTTATATTCTCTTGAAATGATTACCCAGGTTGAGTTTGAAGGGGATGTAGCGGTCAGCACAGATTCAGATAAAATTAAGCAGGTTGCCCTTACGGCACCGGGGATAGAGGTGGTTGACCGGCCTGCAGATATTTCGGGGGACAAGGCCAGCACGGAGTCGGCCCTGCTTCATGCACTGGAGGTTATGGAGGAAAGAAAGCAGTGCAAATATGACGCAGTAGTTACTTTACAGGCAACGTCTCCGCTTAGAAGGGCAGAGACGGTCAGCGCCTGCTTTAAACGCTATGAGGCGGACAGGGAAAAGTATGACGCCCTTCTTACCTTAACAGAAACACGGATTGATTACTGGATAAAAGAAGGAGAAGACCATTATAGAAGACTGTACCCTGATGCCCCAAGAAGGCGGCAGGACAGAGACCCCATATACATTGAAAACAGTGCGGTGTATATCACGGATAGCCAATCTTTAAGAGAAACAAATTCTGTACTGGGGCATTGTGTCAATGGTTATGTGATTCCGGAAACAGATGGTGTGGATATTAATGAACCAGTTGATATTTTGGTTGCAGAAGAGCTGCTAAAGAGTATTTAGGAAATGACTCTATTGTAAAACACATGTGTATAGGTTTGGGCAGCAGTTATTGGAAAATTGTATAATGGCAGGGGACAGGCTTTGCAGGCGCCTGCTCTGAAAAGTGAGCAAAAGGAGAGTGCAGCATGAGAACGATAAAAATTGAAAACAGGATAATTGGTGAAGGATGTCCGGTATTTGTTATAGCGGAAGGCTGTGATAACCATATGGGAGATATGGAGACGGCGAAAGAAATGTGTCGTCTGGCGAAACTGGCAGGAGCGGACTGCATTAAATTCCAACATCATCTGCCAGATGAGGAAATGCTGAAAGATGTGCCTATGACATCAAACTTTGATATCCCGCTTTACGAGTTTTTAAAGCTTCATGCTCTGACATTGGACCAGCATGTGGAACTGATGAATTATTGTAAAGAAATTGGAATTATGTATCTTTGCACGCCCTTTAGCTTAAAGGCAGCTTATGAATTAAATGAAATAGGAGTTTCGGCTTTTAAAATCGGCTCCGGTGAAATGACGGATATTCCAACCCTGCAGGCGATTGCCAGGCTGGGCAAGCCAATGATTGTATCAACGGGGATGTGTACGATGGATGAAATCGCCCGCACCTACGATGCGCTGGCAGAGAGCGGCGTTCCCTTTGCGTTTACAAATTGTCTCTCTGAATATCCTCCCAAATATGAGGATGTGAATCTGGGCGTTATTGCCCGTATGAAGGAAAGCTTTCCCAAAGCAGTGATTGGACACTCTGATCATACGCCGGACCTGTATACCTGCTATGCGGCGGCAGCATTGGGGGCAAGTATTATTGAAAAACATGTAATTATAAGCAAGCAGACACCAGGGCCGGACCAGACAGTATCAATAGATTTTGAAGATTTATATCATTTGGTCGATGGCATCAGAAAAATTGAACTGGCATCTGGTACAGAAAAAGTGGTTCATAAGGACGAAAAAGGCATCAGGGAATGGGCGTTTAGAAGTATTGTATCGCTAAGGCCCATTAAAGCGGGGGAGACAATTACTCAGGATATGATCTGGTCCAAACGTCCAGGAACAGGTATTCCCTCAAGGCAGATGAACGAAGTAATTGGATGCACTGCCATAAGGGATATTGAAGAGAATGTTTTGATTAAGTGGGAAGATTTATCAAAGGAATAATTATGAAAAAGATTATGATTATCACTGGTTCCAGAGGCGAGTGGGGGTATATCCGTCCGATTTTAAGGCTGATAAAGGAAAGAGAGGACGTTAAGGCGGTGTTGGTTGTTACCAACATGCACCTGCTTCCCGCCTACGGGAATTCTTATAAAGAGATTGAAAATGATGGGTTTCATATTGATTATAAGGTGCATATGTCACTGGATGGCTACAGTCATGTGACACAGGCTAAATCTCTGGGACTGTTCCTGTCTTCCATGCCGGATATCATTGAAAATGAAAAGCCAAACTGGATTTTACTGGCAGGCGACCGGGGAGAACAGCTGATGGGAGCCATTGCCGGCGCATATACTTATACGCCAGTGGCACATATTCAGGCCGGTGAGGTGTCAGGAAATATTGACAATATGACCCGGCATGCAATAGGAAAACTGGTACATCTTCATTTTGCCTCCAATCAGGATGCAGCTAAGCGGTTGATTAAACTGGGAGAGGAAGCCTTTCGTGTGCATAATGTTGGCGCGCCTCAAATTGACGAGATGGTTTCTGCACAGTATACACCTCTGTCAGATATAGAAGAAAGATTATGCGTCAGCCTGAAGGATGGGTATTTGCTTGGGGTTATGCACCCGGTTACAGAGGAAGCAGATAAGGCGGAAAAGCAGGCAGAGATTTTTATTAAAGCGCTGAATCACTTTCCCTTTCCTAAAGTCATTATTCTGCCCAATAATGATGCAGGGTCTAACGGAGTAAAAAGAGCCATTCAGGAATACCGGCAGGGCGAATACTATATGTATGCAAATCTGAAAAGAGAAGATTATCTGGGGCTCTTAAAAAATACAATGTGCATTGTGGGAAATTCCAGTTCAGGGCTTTTGGAAGCGCCAACCTTCAAAGTGCCGGCAGTAAATATTGGAAGAAGACAGAACATGCGCTTTAGAGGAATTAACGTGATTGATGTGCCTTTTGAAAAAGAGATGGTCATTGAGGCCATTAACAAGGCAATGAGCAAAGAATTTAGAAACTATTTAGAAAAAGAATGCGTCAATCCTTACGGAGATGGCCATTCATCAGAAAGAATTTTGGATTTACTGATAAACACACCTGTTGACCAGAAGCTGCTGGTAAAAAAATTAACCTATTAGTTTTATTTTTATACAGAAAGCGTGAATATGCCGATGAGTATGAACAAATATTGTGTAAATGAGAGATATACCATTAAGGAAGTTCTGGAACAGTTTGAAAGCTATAATAACCGGGTGGCAATTGTTACCAATGATTCCAATAAAGTGATTGGCGTGGTCAGCCAGGGGGATATTCTAAGAGCGCTGTCAGCAGGAACCGGACTGTTTGTGCCGGTCAAACAGATTATACAAAGCTCTTTTCTTCATCTATATGAAAAGGATTTATCAAAGGCCTACCCGATTTTTAAGAAAAAGAAAATCAGCCTTCTTCCGGTTGTTGACCATAACAATGAATTGATTGATTTGATTACACTTGAAGATATTTATGATTATCTGGAAAGCAAAATGGCAGGAAAAGCGGATGCGGCAATGGAATAAGAAAATATCTGTATCAAAATATGAAATGAGTATGTTGGGAATGCTGGTAATGACGCTGGCGCCTACCCTTTTTCTTTTAAGGTATCAGGTCAGGCAGGATGTGCTCAATAACACAATGAACAACTTTAGAATTTATTTTGTCACAGCAGTTGTTTTTCTTGTGATGCTGATATTATCTGCGGTTATATGTAAAAAGATATGCAAAGACATAATGCTGTCCCGGTCCTGGTATATTCTGTATGGGGGTATATTCTGTATTCATTTAGGAATGCTGGGGATTTGCTATATCAATTCAGCGGGGGTATACCCGCATTTAAGCGGGGAATGGTTTCCCTGGCATGCAAAACCACTTTGGAAAATATTCCTTTTTATGACAGGAATAAGTGTTGCCGGAATTGGATTTTCCATCTGGTCAGGAAAGAAAAAACGGAAATCTGTTGAAATGATTCGTTACCCGGTATATCTGGCGGCCTCCGCAGTGGCCGGGGCGTCTTTGTATTGCGCTAATTTTATGGCCAGTGATAAAATGCACGGAAGCGCATATTATACATCTATCTACAATGCGCTTATGGATGCGCCTTTTGATTACAGCAATCAAAGCATATATGGACATTATGCAATTCTGCTGAAGTATCCAATAAAGCTGCTGGGAGGAAGTTATACAGCATATAATATTGTTATTTCAATTGTAGGCTTTTTAGGGGCGCTTTTTTTGGCGATGGCGCTGGATTTGTGTATAAAAAATCATTTTATCAGTATGATAGGAATTTGGACAATTCCTGTTATGTTTTTGTATTATCCGCAAAATCACTGGCAGATGTTTCCGCACCGGATATTGTTTGCATGTGTTTTGCTATATTTATGCGTGCTGTACTTTTATAAGTCCATAAAAGGTATGAATTTAATTGGATATTTTATATGCAGTCTGGCTTTGCTTTGGAATGTTGAGACGGGCGCCGTATGCCTGGGCGCCTGGTGTGTGGCATGTATAGTAAGAGAGTGTACATTCTTTGAATGCACAGATGTCTCTGAAAAAAAGGATACCAGATATAGCTGGAAGAAAAGTATTTTAAAAAATATTGCATATTCTTTTATTTCTGTATATGGAATGGTAGTTATTTTTAATTTATATAATATGCCTTTGGGCGAGCAATGGCATGGATTGCGGTTTTTGTTGTTTCCGCTTATAACGGACTGGGACGCGCCGGAAACGCTTGTGGTAAATGCTGCCAGTTATGGTCTTCCTGTGGATAATAAGCTAATGGAACTTCTGGATAAGTTTAGCAAAGGGTTTGCTTCAGGGCTGACCATTCAGCTGCCTTACCAGATAAGCCCGTGGTACCTGGTAGTGCTTCTTATGGGAGTGGCAATTGTAATATTAATTGTACGAACCATGTTTAAACGTGCCAGGCCGAATGACTATGTAATAGGAATAGCTGCCATACTGGCGCTTGGAAATCTGACTTTTTTTATAAACAGGGCAAGCTTTGATTATCTGGCCATTGCTCTGCCGGAAGCGGCGTTAATTATGGCTGTTCTTGCAGATGAAGAAATATTTGACAATTATTCAGTCTGGTTAAAAAGACCATATCAAATATTATTTATAAGCATCATGGCAGTATTGTCTGTTTTTTCTTTGTGGCAGATAAGATTTAGGTTTTTAGGACGTATGGAAAATGGGTATTATAACCAGCAGGAGTTTGATATACTGGCAGAGGATATTGAACGGAAGGTGCCACAGAATACGCTTGCTTTTGGGGGACCAGGGATTCAGGAGATTTATGCCCAGCTGGGCTGGGATACGGGATGTTATGTAGTTGATTTCTCATCATTGGGGCATACTGACACAATAGGAACAATTATTGTCCAGTCGGAAAGGCAGGAGGAATGTCTTATATCTGTCCGGAGTAAAAAGAGCGCAGGATTTGTGACCGCACAGGACTTTATGAAAAATTGGGGATATAGGGAAGATGCCATTAAAATAAAAGAACGTTGGGAATGCGATGTGGACGAAAAGTGGTATTGGGATATTTATTATATCACCATAGACCACAGTATTCCTACAAGTGAATGGACAGAAGGCTATAAGGAGAAAATGAGATGAAAAATGAATATAACCAACCAACAAGGAGATATTTATTTTTCCCGGAGATTGATATCTGTCAAAGACTTGCGTTTATTGTAGCAGTCACAGGAATGTTGTTAACTCATTTTTACATGTTTACTAACAAAATAGTAAATCATGATGATGTAAACCGACTGCTTGTGGGTGATACAGATGCTGCAAAAATCCAACATGGAAGATGGGCGGGGGTTATATTTGACCGCTTCAGCGGCAGTTCTGTAAGCGTTCCGTTAATAATTGGAATGATTTCTACGTTTTCAGTGGCAGCAGCTTGTATGTTGTTGACCAGCCTGCTTAATGTGAAAAAAAAATTGACAACAGCTCTGATTAGCCTGCTGATATGTACATTTCCGGTTTCCGCCAATATTTTTTTGTATAACTACATTGCAGATGTTTATTTTATCAGCTTATTTCTGGCAGTATGGGGAGTATGGCTTATTTTGCAGGATGGGTTGCGGCAAAGAGCGCTGGGAATCATTTTACTTACATTAGCCTGTGGATGTTACCAGGCATTTTGGTGTGTTGGGGTTGGCTTGCTTTTAATCTGCTTTTTACAGGATTTTCTTGAGGAAAAAGAAGAATGGAAACAACTGGGAAAGAAACTGATAAGATGCGTTGCTATGGCAGGTATCTCTATAATTTTGTATCTGGTGATAAATAAAGTAGTGCAAAGCGCTACAGGATTTGGAGCGATTGGATACCAAGGCCTTAATGCAATGGGAAAATTCCAAAGTGTGTTAAAGCTGATAAAGGTAGTTATTGTAGCATATTTGGAGTTTCTTTTTTTCTTTTATAAAAAAGGCTTTTTTGTTTCTTCCAGGATAATGGTTATTATAAATATTTTGCTGACATTGTTTACAATATTTTTAATAGTCAGAAAGGGAAAAGAGAGAAAACGTACCTTTTTATATTGGCTGATATCTTTTGGAAGCGTCTGCATAATTCCATTGTCAGCTAACTTGATTTCTGTTGCAAGTCAGAACCAGACTCATGTATTAATGCAGTATGGGTTTATGGCGCCTTATATCATATGTCTTATTTTAATGGAGTGTAATGACACAAAAGAAAAGAAAAACAAGTGGCTGCCAGTGCTTAAAGGAGCAGCATCCATTATGATAGTGTGTGTGATTTATAAGGGATATATTACAGATAATGAGATTTATTTCAGGCAGCAGCTTAATTATGAGGCAACATATTCTTATACTTTAAGGATGCTGTATCGCATAGAAGAGTTCGAAGGATATACGCCGGATATGAAGGTGGCGCTGATAAATGAAACGCCACAGATAAATGACCATATTATCATTATGCAGGAAAATTATCCGGAGGATATGAAATATTTTGATTATCTAAATGATATGGTTGGAACAGAACCAGGAACATTTGTAAAAAGGGCAAATGACATTTCAGATTTTTGCAGATTTTATCATGGGTATGACCTGAAGCTGGCAGAAATAGATTTATTGCCTGAGCTGTCTGGGACGGAAGAGTTTTTGGAAATGGATACTTATCCGCGGGCTGGCGGCATGAAGATTTTAAATGGGGTTTTGGTGATTAAACTGCCGGATGGACAGGTGCATTGACTTATTGTCAGGGGAATAAATGAACCAAAGGAGAACGAGAGGATTGAAAAGAGTAGTTGTGACAGGGGCAACAAGTATGATTGGAACAGCGCTTATAAGACATTGTCTTAACAATGGCATAGAAGTGCTGGCGATTGTAAGAAAAGACTCAAAAAAGATGAATAGACTGCCGGAGTCAGAGCTGATAAAAATCCGAGAGTGTAACCTAAATGAGCTTGACACATTTGCGGCGGATGAGAGAAAGTATGATGTGTTTTATCATTTTGCCTGGGGATATACTTCAAAGGCAACACGTGACGATCCGGTTCTTCAGGAAAAAAATATTCAGTATACATTAAATGCCGTGGAACTGGCAAGGAAGCTGGGGTGCTATAAGTTTATTGGCGCCGGTTCGCAGGCGGAGTATGGAATTGTACATCAGGTCATTACAGCCGAAACAAAGGAGAATCCATATCTTTCCTATGGAATAGCCAAAAATGCAGCGGGAAGGTTAAGTAGAAAATTATGTGAGAAATATGGCATTACCCATATATGGGGGAGGATATTCAGTGTTTATGGGAGCAATGACAGCGAAGAAACGATGATATCTTATGCGGTCCGGCAATTTTTAAGACATGAAAAGGCATTTTTTTCAGCGGCTACCCAGCAGTGGGACTATTTGCACGAAGAAGATGCAGGCGAAATTTTTTATCGGTTGGGAGAAAAGGTGGATGAAAATAAGACCTATCGTATTGCAAGTGGACAGTCAAGACCGTTGAAAGAATTTATTTTGGAGCTGAAGAATTTGTTTGGAGACGAGGCTGTATGCGAATTTGACGCTGAGGAAAATGGAAAAAATTTAGTGAGTCTTCAGGTGGATGTTGGTGATTTGATGGAGGATATTGGTTTTGCTCCTCAGGTTTCGTTTGTGGAAGGCGTAAATAGGGTTTTGATTGCTAACAGGAAATAGAAACGGAAAACTCCTGGTTTTATGGAGAATATAAATTATGATTATAAAGAGAAAATATTTTATGTTTGGAAAAGAACATACAGCAATGACTAAAGGCATTTTAATAATTTTGATGCTTATCCATCATACATTGGCAGATGACCTTATAAGTCGCTATAATGTACAAACGCTAATAGAAGATAGAAGGCTGGCTAATGATATTGTTATTTTCTGTAAAATATGTATTGCCGGTTTTGCATTTTTGTCTGCTTATGGGATGACATGTAAATTAAAAAAAATAATGTCTAAATTTTATTTTAAATTTCTATGTATTCAGTTTATCAAACTTGAGTTTACCATAGTCTTTGTTTATATACTTGCAATATTATATAAAAAGTTTGTCATAAGAGAATCAATCAGAACTTTTTATGATAGAGGAAATGGCTTTGACCCTATTTACATGTTTATTGATGCGATTGGTATGTCTACTTATTTTAAAACTCCACAAATTAATGTTACCTGGTGGTATTTATATTTTGCATTTTTGTTAATTATTACAATGCCCTTTTTATACATATTATATGAAAAATTTCGGCACCTTCTCTTACCAGCGTTTATTTTTTTACCTATGGCAGTTTCTTCGTTGGAGGTTAGAGCAGGGGTGCAAAGCAATTATGCAATGTTATTGCCTGGAGTGATGCTGGGAATAGCGTTTGCATATGAAGAATGGTTTGAAAAACTTAGGTCTTATAAAGAGCAAAATAGTTTCATATTGGGGGGGTAAAATTAATTATATCAATGGCAATATTAAAAATTGCTTTTGATATTTGGATTAACGTAAGTAGTGATTTTGCCTATGTGTTTATACCTGTAGTTCCGTTTTTGGTTTATGAATTTATAGGAGAGATACCAGGTTTAAATTTTGTACTGAAAATTATCGGGAAAAATGCTACAAATATTTTCTTGATACATACATTTATATATTACTATTGGTATACAGATATAGTATATTCGATAAAAGAAGATTGGTGTATTGTATTAACAATAACAGTTATAAGCGTAGTGTTATCACAGATAATAGAGTTACTAAAAAAGGTATCAGGCTATAATAAATTGATGAAAAAAACATTAACTGGAATTGAGAGGGTTTGGCAATGAACATAGTAAAAAAAGCATTATTGCCAGTGATAGCTGGTGGCATATTTCTGATATTATATTTAATAGTTGTATATAAAGTTCAAGTAAATGAAATAGTTGCATCAAATACCACATGGAATGATGATGTTTTATACTATAAACAGTTATCAGCAGTTGTTCATTATGGGTATCCAAGAGGCTTTTTTGGTTATAATGAGTCACGGGCCGATATTGGGTCATTTGGAGCTTGGAGTCCTGTTCTATTTTATATATACGCATTGCCGGCATTGCTTATTGGAACTAGAACAAATATGGTGTTATTATGTAATATAATTTTTGTGCTTGTAGGTTGGAGTGTTTTTGTAAACTGTACAAAAGTGTCATGGAAAAGACAAATATTGATAGCATTAATGTTAAGTTTTATGCAGTTGCCCATGCGATACATTTTTTCAGGTATGATGGAAGCATTGGGGTATGGGATAGTATTTGCAATAATTGGAATCAGTTATTCTGAGGTGCACGATTATCGTACATACAAGCATATAGCGCTTGTTTTACTATGTGCTTTATATACATTAATACGCGCATATGGCATTGCATTTTGGATATTTCCAATAGGAATATTGATAATAAGAAAAGATTATAAGGCAATTATAAAAAATTGTCTTATGGGTGGAATTTCACTAGCATTTAATATCTTTTTTATGCTGCGGGCTTCTGCGCCCTATTTTTCTCCGATTGTTTCAACAGACGGGATTCAGTTAATTTTATCTGGAGAGATTAATGAAGGAATTAAAAGGTATATTGCATCATTGGCTGGCGCTTTATGTGAAGCTTTTACCTTTGTCAATAATGAGTGGCGGAGTGGTCGCGGGTTGGGCGGAATAGCATATGGAAGTATGTTTTTTTTGATAATAATTTTATTAGTATGTATAATCTACAGATATAAAAAGAAATATGAAATAAGCTTAATTCTTGAAATGTTATTGGCTACTTGCCTGATAGTTTTTGCTATTTTTGTATTTTATGCAGTGTTTCAAGGGGCGCGCCATGTGTTAATATTATGTGTAGGAATGACTGGTGTAATAGCATTAACAGATAAAAAATTTTGTATTATTGCAACGTTAGGTTTATTTATAATTTATATGGGAATCAAGTGGGATGAAGCAGAGTATCCGTTAAGATACGATGCAGCAAAAGCACAAAAAATGGAACAATATACAGAATTATTTTTGAAGGAAGTGCAAGTTGACAAGGAATCTGGAATTTCATGGGAAAATACAATCGCATATGATATGGGAGTTGATTTTAACTGGTTATTTTGTATTACAGATGGAATTGGAATTCAATTTAATTTGGGAGGCTATTTGAAAGATTCTGGTAATCAAATAAAGTCTAAGTATATTATGACGCAGACAGAAAGTGATGTTTATGACAGAATGATATGTGAAAAGTATGATTTAATAATAAAAACAGATGATTTTGTAGTTTT
>CAMUHA010000016.1 GCA_947088515.1 uncultured bacterium | reverse complement strand
ATATATTCTTGCAGAATCTCCATGGTGGTTAACCAAATCCTTTGTAGTCCGTTTCGAAGACCCTGCTAAAGTAGAACAGTATTCTCCTAAATTTTTGGGAGACGGGCTGAGATATGAAATTGCTGATTTTGTCTCCAGAATAAATGGAATTGAAAAGAACTCTTATTATTTAACAAAAGAAGAATCCATTGCTATGGCAGGCGTGGTGGAAAGATTTATGGAGATTAGGAAAGAAAAGAGTGTCTTGTTGGGGTAATACATGATGAAAAGAAAAGATAAAAAGCAGATATTGGATTTACTGGGCACACTAAAAGAGGCTGGGAAAATATTGGCATCAATACCGCTTAATACTTCTGATAGAGAACTGGAAGAGGTACTGTCACAAATGCAGACAGCAGCTATCTCCATTGGAGGCAGAATTGAGGAAGTGGAAGGGGAAGGCACAAAAGCTGTCAAATTATTAGAGGAATACTGTGAAATGCTCTGGCAGATTATGCAGGAAACAGTATGGGAAAAAAGAGCGCAAAAAATAAAACAATTACCAGAACTAATTGCGTTGGTGAGGGAATCAGTCATTGAAATTCATGAAATTTTTGATGTGGTGTTTTTGCCCTACAAAGCAAGTATGTGGGATTGCATGGAAACAGTATGGAAGGCGGCAAAAGACGATCCAGACTGTGATGTATACGTCATTCCAATTCCTTACTATGATTTGAATCCGGATGGAACGAAGGGGGAAATACACTATGAGGCTGAACTGATGCCAGAATATGTGACGGTTACATCTTTTCAAAAATATAATCTTGAGCAGGAACACCCGGACATTATATATATACATAATCCATATGACGAATACAATAAGGTTACAAGTATACATCCCAATTTTTATAGTTCTACAATTAAAAAGTATACAAACAAACTAGTGTATATACCTTATTTTATTACAAGTGGAAAAATACCGGAAACACATAGCTATTTGCCGGCGTATGTTTACGCAGATAAAATTATTCTGCAAAATGAAAATATGATTGAGGATATAGATGAAACAATACCAAGAGAAAAATTTTTGCCAATTGGCTCGCCCAAAACAGAACGTCTTATATGGATGGAAATAAATAAAAGTCAGGTCAAATTTCCTGATGAATGGGAGAAAAGCGCAAAGGGACGAAAAGTAATTTTATACAATATCAGCATCAGCGGACTTTTAAAGGATAGAGAGAAAATATTGGATAAAATGGAAGAAGTGTTTTTACAGGTTTCCTTACGAAATGATATTTTACTTTTATTCCGTCCACATCCTTTATTGGAAGCAACCCTGGACTCTATGTGTAAGGAACTGACGGGACGTTACAAGAAATTAGTTAGATATTTTAAAAAACATAATATAGGGATACTTGATAAGACGCCTGATCCTGACAAGGCAGTGGTATTTTCAGATGCTTATATTGGAGAAATAAGTTCTTCCCTTGTTGATATGTTTGGTGTAATTAATAAACCAAGACTTTTGCTTTCAAAGAAAAAATTTTATCAGCTGACAAAAGATGAATTGAAGTCGGAGAGAACATATGATGTATGCAGTGATGGCGATGATATATGGTTTGTAACAAATAATTATCAGCTTTTATGCAGGCTTAATATAAAAGATGAAAAGATTAAAGTGGTGGCAGAAGCGCCAGAGATTCCCTTAGGGGAAAACTGCAGATATATCAGCGTTATCAGATATGAAAATAAAATTATTTTAACACCATATCGTGCAGATGCTTTGTGTATTTTTAATATAGCAACAGAGTGTTTTGAAAAACAATATTTTAAAAAAGAGTATACGGATATACGTTTTGGGAGAGCGTTTTTGTGGAAGAATTTTTTGTTCCTCATCCCTATGAGTTATTCAGCAATAGTAAGATATGATATTAAAGAATGTAAGTTCGAATATTATTATCAATGTGTCAGGGATGTGCTTGAACATACAGGAAAGGGACAACAAGATTCACCGGATTTTTGGGCAGCATGTAATTATGGGAATGAAATATATATTGGCACTAAAAACGCAAATGTAATGCTCCAATTTAATATGGATACATGCTGCTATTCTATTTGTAAGGTTGGAAAAGAATCTAATTCATATAGGGGAATAGCAGTAGATGAGAATTATTGTTGGCTGATATTAAACAACAGTCCAAATGTGGTAAGGTGGAACCGTAGAACTGGAGAGGTAACGGAGTTTTCCAATTTCCCTAAAGGATTTAAAGCAGGTGCAATACCTTTTAGAGACATTGTAGATTTTAAAAATGAACTTTATCTGGTTCCGGTTTATGCTAGTCATATTTGTAAACTGGATAAGACAACAGGTGAAATTTCTTTTGCAGATTTTCAACTGCCATATGTTGAAGGAACATACGCCTCTGAATTTTATAAACGAAAAAAGGAAAAATATGACTTTGCAAAAAAAATATCTGATAAAGAGATGATGGTATTGTCTCTTTATGATGACAGCTTGCTTATATTGGATGTAGAAAAGAAATCCTGCCGGAAAATACCAGTGCGGATTGAGGAATTATTAGTATGGGCAGAACGAAAGAGATCTCGGAATTTGAGGGAAATTAATGAGGGCCTTAACTGGCCAATTTCAAAATATCTGGAATATGTGGCTGAGAATTTATTTAATCAAAGCAAAAGGCGTGGAACATTGGAGCCAACTTTAGAAGATAATCTGCAGACAGGAAGTAAAATACATTCAGAAATTAAAAAAATTGTATTGTCTGAAAGACAGAGTGTTAATTGTTCTGAAAAAGCTGATATATAAAAATTTAAGGAATAAGGGAATAACAGTGAAAACTGAATATAATCGCTATTATTTATCAAATGAAGAGTTAATGCAGGTACAGAAAATCCAAAAAGAGCTGATTCAGGAAGTAAAACGAATTTGCCGGAAATGCAATATTCATTTTTGTATGGTAGGAGGAACTATGCTGGGTGCAGTTCGTCACAAAGGATACATACCATGGGATGATGATGCGGACATTGGTTTTTTGAGAACAGAATATGAGAAATTCCGGGAAGCATGTAAGAGAGAATTGAATCATGAAAAGTATTATATGCAGGATTTACGGGACACAGAAGGGTATCGTTGGGGATATGGAAAACTTCGAAGAAAACACACTGAATTTATAAGATTAAACCAGGAGTTTATGCCATATGAGCAGGGCATTTCCATTGATCTTATGCCGTTTGACAATGTTCCTGAACACTGGATGTTAAAAAGAATTCATTTTTTTTACTGTTTTTTGTTTCGTAAATTATTTTGGTCGGAAGTAGGAAGCAGAACTGAAAAAAATATATGGGTGAGGAGCATCTATAAAATAATGAGGCTCTTGCCTATGAAAACAGTAGTAAAAATGTATCAGCAATTTATTGATTCCGGGTGCAGGAAGAAAACCCGGTTGGTCCGTATTCTGACATTTCCAACACCCAAAGGAGTATATGGGTATGAAAGAAAATGGTATACCCATTTGAAAAAATATCAGTTTGAGGACATAGAGCTTCCAGGAGCAAAGGATTATGATGGGTATCTTCATGTAAAATATGGAAACTACATGGAGCTTCCGCCAGAAGAAAATCGTAAGGTACATCCTGTTTCTAAATTGAAATTGCCTAAGGGGTGAGATTGTGGATACAAAAAAGAAATATAAAATTGGCTACACAGATGGAGTATATGATTTATTTCATGTTGGACATCTAAATATGATCCAGGAAGCAAAAAGGAATTGTGAATACTTAATAGTAGGGGTGCATGGCGATGCTGTGGTGGAGGATTATAAACATCACAGGCCAATTATCAATGAGAATGACAGAAAGAAAATTATTGAATCTATTAAGGGAGTTGACCGAGCAGAAATCAACAGGTTTAGGGATAAGTTAAAATTATGGAAATTGTATCATTTTAATGTCATATTTATTGGCGATGACTGGAAGGGAACAGAGCGATGGAACCAGTTTGAAAAAATGCTGGCCCAAATAAATGTAGATGTTATATATGTACCATACACAAAAGGTATATCTACAACGGAAATTCGTGAGAAAATCATGGACGGAGATTATATATGAAGCAAAGAATGAGAATAGCAATTACTATGGGGGACCCGGCAGGTATTGGACCAGAGGTTATTGTAAAGGCGTTAAGCCATATGGAAGTATACCAAAAATGTATTCCGGTAGTAATAGGTGACTATGCAGTTTTGGAGGATGCTGTCCGTTTCTGCAATCTGCCAGTTGAACTGCGTCAAATATCAGATGTGAGGGAAGCAAAAGGGGAATTTGGAAATATAGATTTGATTAATATGAATAAAATCCAGCATAATGGGTGGGAGTATAAAAAAAGTAATGCAGAATGCGGAGAGGCATCTTTTCAATATGTAATATATGGAATTAAGGAAGCCATGGAAGGAAAAGTACAGGCGGTGGTAACAGCCCCTATTAATAAAGAATCAATTAATATGGCGGGGCATTGTTATAGCGGTCATACGGAAATTTTTGCACAGTATACAGGAACGAAAGATTTTGCCATGCTGCTTGCCAGTCAGACATTGCATGTGATACACGTATCTACCCATTGCTCTTTAAGAGAGGCCTGTGACAGGATAAAAAAAGACAGAGTTTTAAATGTGATTAGGCTTGCCCAGGAAGGGATGCGCCAGCTGGGATATAAGAATCCTAAAATTGGAGTTGCAGGTTTAAATCCACACTGCTCTGAAAATGGTCTTTTTGGAACGGAAGAAGAGCAGGAGATACTGCCCGCAATACAAGAAGCAAAAAAAGAAGGAATTAATGTTGTAGGTCCAGAATCACCAGATACAGTTTTTGTAAAATGTCAGGCTGGGCAATATGATATTGTGGTAGCAATGTATCATGACCAGGGACATATTCCGCTAAAGCTTAGTGGCTTTAAATATGATTTACAAAAGGACAAATATGAATCTGTGAGTGGCATTAATTGTACCATAGGGCTGCCAATTGTCAGAACTTCTGTGGACCATGGCACTGCTTTTGGCAAGGCAGGAGAAGGCAGGGCAAATGAAGAGAGTATGATGGATGCAATTTTTGCAGGAATAGAGATGGCAGAAAACAGGAGTAAAGAAGAATGAGTCATACGATTAGTTTCAGCAGTCAGACATACATAAAAGATAACCCAATTATTATTTATGGTGCAAGCGTATATGGGGAACTGGCTTATATATCATTAAGACAAATGGGATTTGTTCCTGACTTTTACTGTGACAAATCGAAAAAAAGGAAAGAGTACTTAGGGACGAAGGTAATCAGTCCGGAAGAACTTGACTGCTTTAAAGAGTCAAATATTATTATAGCTTCTGCAGATTTTTTTGGTGAGATAAAAAAGGAACTTGAAGAAAAAGGATGTAGTAATTTATTTGATATGACAGAAATGCTGAAGCTGGAGCTTCCCAAAGAGCAGCTGTCAAACCGTGCACGTGAAATGTATGATAATAAACAAAATTATATAAATATTGTTCAAAATCAATCGGAAGACAGACTTGTTTTTAACAGGATACAGTATGTTGTTTCAGAACGTTGTTCTTTGAAATGTAAAGATTGCTCACATCTTATGCAGTATTATCAAAAGCCGGAAGATATAGATTTATATGGGTATAAACCAGCTTTTGACCGATTGCTTGACCAAGTGGATTGCATTGCAGAATTGAGAATTTTGGGCGGCGAACCGTTCATGAATAAAACTATGGGGCAGGTGATTCATTGGTATCATGACAGCAATAAAATTCAAAATATTTCAGTTTATACAAATGGAACAATTATACCCTGTGAAGAAATTTTAATGTCTCTTCAAAAAGAAAAGGTGAAAGTGCATATTTCCAATTATAAGATTAACGAAGATAAAATAAAAAAGCTTATAAAAGTATTTGATGAATATCAGGTCAGGCATTTCCTTAGAGATTATGATTCATGGCAGGATGCCGGAGGAGTAGAGTTTCGGAATTATTCATTGGAACAGAAAAAAGAAGTTTTTTCCTCCTGCTTTGAGAGGAACGGATTCACATTCTTAAAAGGAAGACTTTACAGATGTCCAAGAGAAGCGCATGCAATGAATTTAAAGGCCATGCCCGATGTAAGGGAAGATTATGTGGACTTTATGTATGAGAATGGAACAAGTAAAGAGTGGAAACAGCAGTTAAAAAATTTGCAGAACTGTTCATGGCTGGAAGGATGTAATTACTGCGGGGGACCCGATAATCATGTACAAAGTATTCCGGCAGCAAGACAGATTTCACAGCCAATTGAATATAAACCACTGTACTAAGAAATGAGGATGAGATGGAATATCGGTTTAGAAATGAAGTTCTCAAAGCGAAAAAAGCGGCGATGGGAGAAATGTATAATCTGGCAAAAGAAAATTTAAAGTTAGGAGATAAGTTGATTAATTTTGCCAGTGGTCATCCTTCTACAGAAGTGTTTCAGGACAAAATAATAAAAAAATATATGAACTTAGCCATGGAGGAAGCAGATAAGGAACTTTTCCAGTATGGGGCACACGCTGGGTATGCACCGCTTAGAAAATCATTTACAAAGTTTGTAAACCAGAAAGGAAAAATTATAAAGCAGGAGGACGATTTAATTATCACTTACGGCGCTGTTGAAGCGATTTTTCTTACTGCTTCCGCTTTGCTTGCGGCTGGAGATAAGGTGATTGTGGAAATACCATCCTATGTGAATGCAATTAAATCGTTCCAGCTTTTAGGTGGTGATGTTACAGGCGTTAATATGGATAGCGATGGCGTGAATCTGGATGAACTGGAAAAAGTAATGAGGCAGGGAGCAAAGCTTTACTATACAATTCCGAATTTTGGAAATCCGTCTGGAATTACGATGTCATATCAAAAACGTAAGGCTGTATATGATTTGGCGGTTAAGTATCAGGTGCTTGTCCTTGAGGATAATTCTTATGGCGATTTGCGTTACCGAAATCAGCGTATTCCGAACATAAAGGAATTTGATAACGAAGGGGCGGTTGTATATGTAGGGTCCATGTCCAAGCTAATTGCTCCGGCAATGAGGGTAGGGTTCATGGTGGCAGACAAGGAATTTATTAAACGGATTATACCTATTAAAGCAGTCAGCACAAATGGTGTTACAAGTGTCATACAATATGCGTTATGGAAAATGTTTGAAGAAAATGATATGTATGCCCAAATACAAAAAATATGCGATGTATATGCAAAAAAATTATTTTTGATGGAAGAGAGTATGAAACAATATTTTCCCAAAATGGTAAAATGTTCTTCACCTGATGGAGGAATGTATATATGGGTTACATTGCCAGAAGGCTTTGATGTCCAGAGATTTTGCCGGGAATCAGCAATGAGGCTTCATATACCAATTACGCCGGGAAACGGATTTTGTGTTAAAGAGGAGGAGAAATGCACAAGTATGCGTTTTAATTTTGTAAAGGAAAGTATGGAGGATATTGCGTACGGAATAGAGAAAGTAGGGAAACTGATGAAGGACCATTTAACGGATTAGTGTTGGTTATATGGAATTATAAGCGGCAGGTCAGGTTATTTTTGAAAGGAGACAAGGTTTATGTTGTCAATATTAAATGAGTTTCGTGAGAGCCTGGACAATATTATGATTCAGGCAATACATAACAGAGTTGTGTTATATGGGTATGAAAGTTACACAGGTAGATTTATAAAGTGGTATGCAGAATACTATCACAGTATAAAAATTGATTTTCTTGTGTCAACGGATGTGAGCAGAAGTGGAAGATATGATTTGGAGGTTTTTCGTCCTTCTTTATTTAATTTTAATTATAAGGATGTGAGTCGGGCAATTGTATGGGTTGCAGAGCCAATGACACAGGCTTTGCGTAACAAGCTTGAAGCCAAAGGTTATGTTAAAGAAAAAACATACTTTGATTTATATGAGGCAATATACGGCTCTGATACTTATGGAGTAAATGAGGAGAATACAGATATATTCAGAAAAGTAAAGGAAGGCAAAAGGGATATTCAGTTTCTTGAATGGCTGGAATGGAAGTATGGCTGCAATTTTGTGACTCATATTTCTCCTGGTCAGTTAGAGGTAGTAAAGGGAGGGGGAGGATATACCGTTTCCACACAAAAAGAGATTTTTCCAATTCTGGACCATTGCCACTGTATTCCACAGGAGGAGGATGCAATATTTGATTATGGGTGTGGGAAGGGAGGTACAATAGTCTCCTTTTTGGATTACGGTTTTAAAAAAGCCGGTGGGGTAGAGTATGAACCAAAGATATATGAAGTTTTGCGGGAAAATATAGATAAGCTGGGATTAGAAAAGCGGACAGAGTTATTGTATGGAGATGCAGGAGAGCTGACAGAACAGATTGACAGATATAACTGGTTTTTCTTCTTTACACTATTTGACACTCATATTTTTGAAAAGTGCATTAAGGCTATATGTGACAGTTATCATAGAAATAACAGAAAAATCCATATCATTAGCATTGCAGTTATATCTGAATATGAATATATAGAGCAGACAGGTCTGTTCCGCCTGACAAATCAGTTCACAGTGGATACGCGGTCAAGAGTTGTTAATATATATGAAAGCTATGTATACAAATAAAGTTGTGGAGCAGTGTCTGTAATATATAAGCAGATACCGGATACAGATTCGGAGGTTTTTATGGATGATTTGATTAGTGTGATTGTTCCTATATATCATGTGGAACAATATTTGGAGCAATGTATTCAAAGTATACGCAACCAGACTTACAAAAATTTGGAAATAATACTAATTGATGACGGGTCAGATGACCAATGTCCTCAAATATGTGATAAACATGCAAGAGAAGATAAGCGTATTAAAGTAATCCATAAGAAAAACGCAGGACAGGATTCGGCCAGAAAAATGGGAATGGCAATTGCTGCCGGAAAATATATAGGGTATGTGGATGGAGATGACTGGATAGAACCAAATATGTATGAAAAGCTTTTGGACTATGCTCATCAATATGGAGTGGATGTTGTTGAATCAGGTGCAATAGAGTTTTGGGGTAAAATTGAAAAAAACAGAACTTCATACTTGCCGGAGGGCTGTTATAAGGGAAGAGATTTTATTGAGAATGTGGAACCCCAAATTTTGTATGCAGGTGTATTCTTCCAGCATGGAGTTTCGCCTTATCTATGGTCAAAACTCTTTTTGAAAGAAACAATAATGAAATATCAAATGAAAGAGGATTTAACCAATATTGTTCATAATGATACGATGGTAACAATTCCCTGTATCGCTGAATCCAGAAGTATATATATATCATATGATTGTTATTATCATTATAGGGTGAGAATTAATTCTTCAAAAAGAAAATGCAGGTCAAATGAAGTAAGAAATTTACTGGAATGCTATCCACAGTTTTATGATAGATTCCGCAAAACGTTATTATGCTTAGATGATGATAAACAAATAAAATATTATACAATGTACTGGCTGCTTTACCGGGCGCCTGAAATATTTGATGACCCAGGTAAGAACACTATATTAATGCCGTTTGGCAATATTAATAAAAATGCAAGGATTATATTGTATGGCGCGGGGTCAGCGGGAATTCATCTTGGAAACTATATTCGGAGTATAGAAGGAAGCAATATTGTATGCTGGGTGGACCATAATTATAAAGATCTGCAAAAGAAGTTGGAGGTAAAAAATCCAAAAGAAATTATTAATTATGAGTATGATTATGTAATTATTTCTATTTTAAGGGAAAGCGCTGTTAAAGGGGCTAAGAGCAATTTGACAGGTTTAGGAGTGCCGGAAGAAAAAATCCGCTGGATTGAACAAAAATACATAGATAACCCGGAATTATTATTAAGTAAGATAGTTGACGTTTAAAAATAAGAAAGCAATGAGGGCAGTGCAGTGATAAAAGTATCAGTTATAGTTCCTGTGTATAATATAAAAGACTGCTTGGAAAAGTGTATACAAAGTATTCAAAAACAGACATATAGAAATATAGAAATTTTATTGGTTAACGATGGGTCTACAGACGGGTCTGATATTATTTGCAGAAAGTATGCCCAGACAGATAGAAGGATAAAAGTAATTGATAAGGAAAATGGGGGCCTGGTATCGGCGAGAAAAGCTGGTATTTCCCGCGCAGAAGGCGATTATATTTTAAATGTTGACGGGGATGACTGGATAGAAGATGTAATGATAGAATCATTGGTTTTAAAAGCAGAACAGACAAACGCAGATATAATAACCTCTGGATATTATCAGGAATCTTTAAAAAATGTGGCTAAAGTAACAGATTCCATAGAGGAGGGTATTTATTATACAGATGAGGAAAAAAGTTATTTTTATCAGCGCATGATCTTTAACGGAAATGTTGAAAGAAAAGGGATTGTACAGTCTGTTTGGAATAAATTAATTAAAACAAATCTGTTTAGAGAAGTTTACCAGCTTGAAAACGATAATATTATTCTGGGTGAAGATACAGCTTCTGTATACAGCTGTTGTGCACTGGCTGATAAAATTATGGTAACACATGATGCGTATTACCATTACGTGAAACGTTTAAGTTCAATTACGCATAAAAAGGATAAATATTTTTTACGGAATGTAAATGAAGTATATTTATTTTTGAGCTATTTTTTTGAAAAAAGTAAATATAAAAAAGTTCTGTGTGAACAGCTTGATTTACTTATTATGCAGTACTGCCTGTGGGGAATTAATTATATGTTTGATATGAATCCGAAAATATTAATGCCATATTATAATTTCCCGGCAGAAGGGGTTTTTAGTGGAAAAAGCTTGGTCATATATGGAGCTGGAAAAGTTGGGCAGTCGTATTATAAACAATTTCTGGCAGATACAAGTTGTAAAATTGCAGGGTGGGCGGACCAGAGGTTTGAGCATTACAGAGAGAAAGGATTTCCAGTAAACTCCATAGAAATGGTAAGAAACCTGGAATATGATTACATAATTTTGGCATTTAAATATAAAGATATGGCAGAACAGGTAAAGGAATGGCTGATGTCAGAGTATGGTATATGTGAATCAAAGTTTATCTGGAAAGAGCCGGTTAGTATTTTAGACAAATACTGGATGGAATAACCTGGAGAAGAGTGAGACAAAAGGAGATATTAAATTAATGGGAAAAATTAATTTGCTGGATTGTACATTGAGAGATGGCGGTTATTGTAACCAGTGGAAGTTTGGATGGAAAAATATAAAGAAAATTATTATGGGGTTAGAGGAGTCTGGGGCAGAGATAATAGAATGTGGGTTTTTAAATGAAAAAGTCCGGTATGATGCAGACTGTACCAGATTTCCCAAACTGGAACAGGCAGAAAAGTGTATTACCCAGCATAAAAAAAATACAAAGTATGTATGTATGGTAAATTATGGTGAGCTTAATATTGATACTTTGCCTGTATATGAAAGCGGAATGATTGATGGAATCAGGGTTGCGTTTCATAAAGAAAACGTAAATGAAGCGCTGGAACTTTGCAGGCAGATTGATGAGAGGGGATATAAGGTATATATTCAGCCAATGGTGGCGCTTGATTATACAGATGAGGAGTTTTTATCATTGTTACATAGGGCAAATGAGATTCATCCATATGCCTTTTACATTGTTGACAGCTTTGGCATTATGAAGAAAAAGGAGCTAATCCGGATTTATTATATGACAGAACACAATTTGGATAATGATATTTGTATTGGATTTCATTCTCATAATAACACCCAGCTCAGCTATTCAAATGCACAAGAACTTTTGGAACTTCGTGGAAACAGGGACATTATCATAGACTGTAGTATTTTTGGAATGGGAAGAGGCGCGGGAAACCTTAATACAGAATTATTTGCACAGTATCTAAATGATAATTATAACAAGAACTATGCAATAAACCCGCTTTTGATTATATATGATGAAATACTTTCTATGTTTTACAACAAGAAAAGCTGGGGATATTCTCTGGATAATTATCTCTCAGCAACTTATAACTGTCATCCCAATTATGCAGCATTTCTTGATGAAAAGAATACATTATCAATTGGTGATATGGATAAGATATTCCAGATGCTTGATAACAGCAGAAAAAATACATTTGACAGGAATTATATTGAGCAGCTATATCAGCAGTATATGGGACAAAACAGGGTATGGCAGGAGAGCATAGAGGAATTTAAAAGAATTTTACAAAAACGCAGAATTTTAATTATAGCGCCTGGTAAAAGTAGCAGCCTGGAAAAGGAAAGGATTAAAGATTATATACAGGCGAATAATTGTATTGTCATCAGTATCAATGCTGAATATCCGTATTATGATGCTGACTATGTATTTGTGAGCAACATAAGAAGATATAAACAGATAGATAAGAAACTTTTGCCCAAAATGATAGTGACTTCAAATATATTATCTGACAAACCATATTTAGTAATTGATTACGACAGATACGTGAATTCGTATGAGGCTGTGAAAGATAATGCCATTTTGATGCTGCTTAAATATCTGGAAGGTGAAGGGGTAAAGTCAGTGGCTATTGCAGGGCTTGATGGATATTCCCACGACTTAAATGATAATTATGCAGATGAAGGTATGATAATAAAAACAAGCAGTGAGATTTTTGACAGGAGAAATTGTGGAATTAATGACTTTATAAAAGAAATATCCGGCAAAATACAGCTACAATTTGTTACTAATACAAAATATATAAAGTTATAAAAAGTAAAGAGGAAGCCATGAATGAAACTATAAAAATTACAGTGATAATTCCGGTATATAATGTTGAGGAATATTTAGAGACTTGTTTAGACAGCGTTATCTGTCAAACACTTACCGATATTGAAATTATATGTGTGGATGATAAATCTACAGATACTTCACTTGATATTATTAATAAGTACAGTCAAAGAGATAAAAGAGTAAAATGTATACAAAATAAACAAAATCATGGGCTTTCCTTTACAAGAAATGTTGGGATAAAAGCTGCAAAAGGAGAATATATTTTCTTTTTAGATTCGGATGATGAGATAGTAAAAGATGCGCTGGAAAAACTATATAAAATTGCAAAAACAAAAAACTATCAGATGGTGTTTTTTGATTTTATAAATTTATATGAATCTGAACAATTGGAAAATAGTTTATCATACCGGGACAAGGACAGGACAATATTAGAAGGGGAGAGTTCGGGAAGAGAACTGTTCATCAAATGTGTTGAATATGGTGATATGCAGCCGCAAGCATGGCTAAAGCTGTATAATCGTAATTTTATTATAAAAAATGGGTTGTTTTTTCATGAAGGAATATTGCATGAGGACATACCGTATGCTGTAAAGGCAATGTTTCAGGCAGATAATGTATTTTTTACAGGACATAAATTATATAAATGGTATCATAGAGAGAAATCTATTACAACAGCGAAGACTTCCATTGCCCATATTCAAGGAAGAATAAAAGGGATTGTTGAAATAATAGAGTTTATGAATGAAATTCAGATATCTAAAAGAGAGCAGCTTGCAGTTGAAAAATATATGAAACTTATCATATCTTCTGCAAAAGAAAAAATAAAGGAAATAGAAAACATGGATTCTTTATTTGAAAATGAAACGAAGTATAAGCTGTTTTCAAATTTACTTGTGAACCAAAGAAGAGAGATAAAAATAAGCGAGACCCAAAGAGAACGTATCATTAAAAGTAAACAAATTCTTATTTATGGTGCAGGCAGGATAGCGCAGAGATTTATGGAGGAGGTTAGGTCTTGGGCGCTGGAAATATGCGGGGTTATTGTGTCGCAGGGACAAGGAGAGTCATATTTTTATGGATATAAGGTAAATGAGGTAGACAAAGTGTCTGACGAAATGAAAAGTTATATGGTTGTTGTTGCAGTATCTATGATATACCATGAGGAAATTGACCGTACTTTAAGAAAATTAGGATTTGAAAATATCGAATATATCAAGATGGGAGCTTAGACAAGGTATGAAGTATGTTATATGGGGGTCAGGAATAAGGGGAAAGCGTGCGCTGCACTTACTGGGGCGGGAGAAGATATACGCTTTTATAGATTTGGATGCTGATAAAGTGGGAAAACAATGTGAAGAAGTGATGATATATGATGCAGAAATAGTGGAAAAAAATTTTCAGGATTGTATATATGTTATTACTCCATGGGGGCATGAAGAAGAAATCATAAAATTTTTAAAAAACCGGGGCATTAACAGATATATTAAAATGGGGGATTTACAGGGAAGCATCACAAAAGATAATTTTCTTAAAGGATATACATGGGATATACCCAGAGATAAATGCGCGTTATATAGTATTGATTTGTATAATATTCTACTCTATGAATACTTGAAAAAAAACGTTGTTAAGGATGTCTTTTTGATTCCAGATGAAGAGGCGAATGCGGAATTACTGGAAATCATTTCAGAGGAATTTTGTATTATGCCAAAAGAAAATGTACCTTCTGAAATTAAAATAATTGTACCATCTGTACAATATAAAAAGGTGTCAGAAGACTTTGGCAATGTAGAATCACTTACATCCATTTTGAAAAGAGGCATGCCTGTATACAATGAAGAACTTACTAAATTTAAAGATATACATAAAGGTAAAAGATGCTTTATTGTGGCAACGGGACCAAGTTTAAGGATTGAAGATCTTGAAAAATTAGAGGAACACAAAGAAATTACATTTAGTATGAACAGGATATACAATTTATTTGCCAAAACGAAGTGGAGGCCGGATTATTATGTGATTCAGGATTATAAGGCAATTGAAGATTTATCAGACGAAATTGCAAATTTAAATCTTCCATATAAGTTTGTTTCCTATAGACCTGAATCATATTGGAAGAATCCAGCAGCAATAGAAAGTTCTATTAAGTTTAAACTTATTTCTGAAAAATATAAAGAAGAAATGCCTAACTTTTCCAGTGATATTGCAAGAGGAATTTTTGAAGGCTATACAGTAACATATGCTTGTCTGCAAATCGCGGTGTATATGGGATTTAGTGAAATATACTTAATTGGGGTGGACTTTAATTACAGTGCGGATGTTTATTCGGCTCAGAATCATTTTCCTGGTTATCAGAGTGGAAACAAGCCTGTACGATTAAATGAAGTTCGACCGGACCTGGTAGCGCTGGCATACAAAAAAGCCGGATTATATGGGAAAAAACATGGCACAGAAATATACAATGCAACAAGAGGCGGAAAACTGGAAATATTTCCAAGGGCAGAGTTTGACAGTTTGTTCTGATGGTTTGTATTATAAAGGACAAGGGAGGTATAAGTGTGACAAAGTTTTCGATTATAGTCCCGGTATATAATGTTGAAAATTATTTGGAGGAGTGTCTGGATAGCATAGTTGGTCAGACCTATAGAAACATCGAAGTCATATGTATAGATGATGGTTCTACGGACAATTCAGGAGATATCCTGGATAAATACGCACTGTCAGATAATCGTATTAGTGTTTTTCATAAAAGTAATGGCGGATATGGACATGCTGTAAATGCAGGGATTCACAGAGCAACAGGTGAGTACATTGGTATTGTGGAAAGCGATGATTATATTGCGCCTGATATGTTTAGCAAATTTGCCAGAGATATAGAAGCCTTTGATAATGATGTGGATGTGGTGAAGTATTCTTATACACGTCTTAACAAAGATGAGAAGACTTATAGGAAACTATTTGAGGAAAGTATGTGCCAAAAGGTAATTTCGCCTAAAGAATATATGAATTTGTTTCAGGTTCAGTGTTCGGTGTGGTCTGCAGTGTATAGAAGGCAATTTTTAACAGATAATCATATAAAATTTTTGGAAACGCCAGGAGCGTCTTTTCAGGATATGGCTTTTTCATTTAAAGTTTTCTGTACAGCTGAAAAGATAGTTTTGAGTAATGACAGTATATATTTTTATCGCACAAATAACCTGGATTCATCTGTCCATTCCAGTCAAAAGGCGTTATGTGTATGTGATGAAATTAAAGAAATAGATACCTATATTTCAGAATTAAATTTAGCTTCTCCTTTTGTTATGAATGCAAGATATCTATTTATGTATCAATCTTATTGGTGGAATTATTATAGAATTTATGGTGGTATGCGTTATGTTTTCTGGCAGAAAATGATGAAAGAACTGGAAACAATGATATCAGACCCTTATTTTGATAATAGATACTTTACAAGAAAGGAATGGGATAAAATCCAGAGCATCTTATCAGATCCAGAGAAATACTTTAATAAAGATAATCCTTACTTTAAAACATATTTTAATGAGGAGCCGTTAAATGAATATACAATGAGAGAACAGATTTATAAAGAGGGATTGACACAGTATTTTAATGACGCTCATCAGTTTATGATTTATGGGGCAGGTGTGTATGGCAAAAAAGTTTTAGAGTATATGAAGAAAAATAATTATGAAAAAAAGCTGACAGGCTTTATTGTCACAGATAAAATAAATACACCCGACACAATTGAAGGAATATCTATATATGAAATTTGTCAATTACCGGATTTTGCTTTGGACCATACAATCATTGTAGCGGTAAAATCAGAAAATCAATTAGAAATATTACGTTTATTAAAGAAAATTGGAATTAAAAATGTTATTAGAGTTGATACAGCTTTTATCAGTATGATGAAAGAGTCTGATTTAATAAAAAACCTATAGAAGATATTGGTGCAGTTTCACAGGCATTGCCTGCGATATGCGGGGCATAAAAATAAAATATGGGAGGATGAAATAGTGGATAAGGGCAGCAATAAGATAAAGATATCTATTATTATTCCTGTATATAATGTAGAAGATTATCTTGACCAATGTTTAAGCAGTATATGTGGTCAGTATGAAGAAGGTATGCAAATTATTTGCATTGATGATTGTTCAACTGATAAGTCATCAGAAATATTATTGGAATGGGAAAAAAAGTGTTCAGGCATTGAAGTATATCATAATAATAAAAACAGCGGACTTGCATATACAAGAAACGTTGGAATATCCCATGCACAAGGGGAATATTTGATGTTTGTTGATTCTGATGATTATGTTGCGGAAAATGTAATAGGATTTTTATATAAAAAGGCAAAGGAAAATCATTCTGATATTTTAATTTTCAGTGTTAAAATGTTTGCAGATGCGGATTATAATGAAAGTTTTAATATGGATTTGAGAATTAGAAAATCGGAGTATGACTGTCTAAAGGGATTTTATGTAATTTCAGAGATGATTCAGGGAGGGGAGATGTTTGGCGCTGTCTGGACCGCATTATATCGTCTGGAATATGTTAAAGACAAAAATATTAGATTTATTAATGGAATAATACATGAAGATGTTCCATTCTTTTTTAAATCAATGTTAGAAGCAGACAGAGTGTGTGGAGTAGTTGATATAGGTTATTATTATCGTCAGCGAAAATCATCTATTTTACATAAAGTCAATAATTTTAAGCTTTTGGAAGGCCTCTTTGTGGGATACACGGATATGATAAACAATTGGTTTCTGTTTAACCAGATGAGAAATATAGAAATGTCGGTTGTTGAAAATATAAATAAATATCTGGATAATATGTTAATGCTTATAAAACGCAGATATTTTTATTCCCGTCTTTTGGGGGAAGATATAAATCCGGCGGTCAGCAATTTTTTTTATAACGTATTGAAGGGAAAAGGTGAAAAAGACAGTTTCCCGGCAACAACTTTTAATAATATGAAAATAGCTGTTTATGGGGCTGGTAAACATGCAAAAGATGCAATTGCCTTTTTAAAAAAAGATGGCGTATTAATAGAAAAAATATATGTAACTGATAAAACAGACAATCCGGATAAGATTATGGATATAGAAGTATGTGAGTTTTCTAAAGATAACATAATGAAGGATTTACTTATAGTTATTGCAGTTAAAAACTCTGACGATATAGTCAGATTATTAAAAATAAATGGAATAAATCATTATGTTGAGTATAGAAAAAGTGTAATTAACTACCGGGAATTTATATATTATTGTGAAGACATTTAAAGGATATTTTGCAAAAACGCTATAAGGAGTTAGTATGAAAACAGTTGCCGTAGTGCCGATGAAACTAAATAACAGAAGGCTGCCAAATAAAAATATTAAAAGGTTTACAAAAGGAAAACCTTTATGCTGGTATATTCTTTCCACACTATTAAATGTAAAGTATATTGATGAAGTATATGTTTATTGCAGCAATGATATGATTTGTCAGTATGTTCCAAATGGAGTTAAATATCTGAAAAGAAGCGAAACCTTAGACCAGGATGAGACATCTATGAATGAAGTGCTGGAAGCGTTTGCCAACGAGGTATATGCGGATGTATATGTTATGACACATACAACCGCCCCATTTGTAAAAGCAGAATCCATAGAAAAAGGAATAGAGGCTGTTTTGTATAATGGCTATGATTCGGCTTTTGCTGCAAAAAAATTGCAGGATTTTATTTGGAAAGATGGAGCGCCTTTAAATTATGACCTAAATAATATTCCGCGCACACAGGACCTTCCTGTATTGTATCAGGAGACAAGTGGATTTTATATATATTGTGCTGACACTATAAAAGTACAAAAAAGAAGAATTGGAGATAAACCATATATTGTTGAGGTGGGAGAAATAGAGAGCTGTGATATAGATGAGAGCGAAGACTTTATTATAGCGGATGCCATTTATAATTTTTTATTCAGAGAGGAAAAGGCAGAATGAACAAGGAAAAGATAGTGGTATATGGTACCGGTATAGATGGAGAAAGATTCTACTATAAATATAAAGAAACCTATGAAATTGTATTTTATGTTGATAAAACTGGTAATAGAAAATTTCATGGACTGCAAGTGTATGCGTTAAATGAGGCGCTGGAAAAAATAAAGAATTATTTTGTGGTAGTGGCAACAGCCAGAGCAGAATATAACGAACTCAAAAAGCAATGGGGGGGGGTAAAATTTGTAGAATTTAAAAACTTTGTGTGGATGCAGGATTTAGGCAAAAAAATTGCAATCCTTTACGGAAACTGTCATATGGATGTGTTGGAAAAATATCTTATAAATAATCCATATTTTTATTCTGAATATATAATAAAAAGAAAGCTTGTGAATTATACGTTAGTCAATGAGCCTTCTGACGAAGAGATGTCAGAGTGCGACTTGCTGTTGTGTCAGGACATACGTGAAGGGAATGAACTTGGTGTTCTTTCTGCTGATGAATTAGTCAGAAAAACTTCTCCAAAATGTATTAGCATTAAGATTGTAAACTTGCATGGGTATAATCTGTTTTTTCCGCAAATGGACAGAAAAATAAATAACATAAGAGGAAAGAGGGACTATTTGGTACATAAACATATAAACCATAATGCAATAGATATTCCTGCTGGCAGTGATAAGTATACACAAATATCGCTTTTAGTCAAACAGATTTGTACCTTGGACTACCGAATAGAGAACTTATTACAACAGGGAGCTTCTGTAAAAGAAATAGTGGATGAAATTCAAAATGGCGCTCCTTACAGTAAGGAAGAAATTTTCCAAATTTTCAACAGCGGCATGGAAAGAATAAAAGAACGGGAAAAACATTGTGATATAAAGATTTCCGATTATATTGAGAATAATTATAGAAATAAACAGCTTTTTTATGACCCCAATCATCCAACAGAAGACCTTATGGCGGAAGTAGGGCGCAGAGTTTTACGGTTGCTTCATATAGAATGTTATGAAATAAATTCCCTTCCAAAGATGATAAATGCAAGGGAAAATTTTATATATGGGTGTGTGAAAAAAGCTCTGGGAATTGTATATGATATAAAATTTATAAGATTTGGATGTATAAACAGTTCTTTATCAAATAAGGCAATTGACCTGGAAACATTTGTCAGTGATTATGTAACCTGGTTTACAGGAGGAAAAGAAAAGGTTCATTTGGAGTATGATAATATAATAGGATATGGTGTCGGGCAATACTATGAAGAAATTAAGGATGCTTTTAGAGGAAAGGTAAAAATAGATTATTTATGTGATGTGAGATGGAAAGAAGGCGGTGGGGAGTATGATGGAATTAAAATTATTTCAACTGAAAAAATAAGAGACTTATCAAATGCGCTTGTAATAATTTTTTCAGGAAATACTCAAAATTATTCGTCCATTTGCAGTATATGTAAAGATTTGCAAGTAGATTATATACATGCAGACATGCTTTTGGAGTCAATAATCCCGCCGCGGAAGTAACGCTGCTATGTTTGAAGTGAGGAATGGTATGGTAAGCTTTGATATTTTTGATACTTTGATTACAAGAACTACTGCTAATCCATGGGGGATATTTGCAATTATGCAGCAAGTATTAAACAGGGATGAATCATATAGATATATTTCAGACCATATCCGTGCGAATTTTTATACATTGCGAATTCATGCTGAGGAATTGGCACGTTACAACAATTTGGCAAAGGGAATAGAGGAAGTAACATTAAAGGAAATATATAAAGCTCTTGCCATGTCAGGAGGACTGACAGCAGAAGCGTCTGAAAGTTTATTGCTCTTGGAATGTAAAACAGAGCAGGAAAATATCCTTCCAATTAATAAAAATATAGAATTGCTCAAAGAGAATATTAAATCAGAGGAACGGGTCGTGTTGATTTCGGATATGTATCTGCCATTAAATGTGATTACCGGTATACTTGAGAGTATTGATGAAGTATTTAAGAGTATTACTGTCTATGTTTCTTCTGAATTGAAGGCAAGAAAAACGTCTGGAGAGATATACAAAAAGGTCAAAGAAATTGAGAATATTGAATATTCCCAGTGGACACACTATGGCAATGATTTACAACAGGATGTCATAAAAGCGGAGATGCTTGGTATTCGTGCAATTCATTTGAAATGGCAGGAGCTTACCTGTTATGAGAAGAAGTTTTCGGAAATTTTTTCTGGAAATGTAAGCTTTCAATTGATGGCTGGATTAGCCCGGTATGCAAGAGATAAAGCAGAGAATAAGGTCTCATATCAAACTGGAGCATCAATTTGTGGTCCGATATTATTTGAATATGCAGGCTGGATAATAAGAGAAAGTGTGAGAAAAGGAATAAAACGTTTATATTTTATTGCCCGTGATGGATTTTTAGTAAAAGTGGCTGCTGATAAAATAATTAAGGCTGGCAGAATGGATATTGAGACCAAGTATATTTATGGGTCCCGGAAGGCATGGAGAATGTGTTCTTTGACTTTTGAGGATTTTAATCTTGTTCAGATGCTGCGGTGGTCATATGTTCATAAAATTCATACGTCAGGAGACTTGGCAGATGTCCTTGAAATGGATTATAAGAAGCTTCTGCCATTTTTGCCCTATGCCTGTAGGAATGAAAGGACAGAACTGTCACAGCAGGCTTTGCATATACTTGTGCAAAGGCTGGAGCAGAATTTGGAATTTAGAGGGGTTTTTCTGCGTAATCAGGAGGAAAAGAGAAGGCTTGCGGGTAAATATATTCAACAGGAAGTAGACATTTCGGACGAAAATTTTGCATTTGTCGATGTGTCTGGAGGCGGTTTGACACAGGGATGCCTAAAAAAAATTATGTCTGATTTTTATGAAAAGCCTATTCAAACATTTTTCTTTAAACTGGATAGAGTAAATCTTGTCAAGGATTGTGTTTTTTATGTGTTTTTCCCCAGTGCAATAAAAAATAACCTGGTGATAGAAATGATATGCAGAGCGCCGCACGGACAAACGTTAGGATATAAAGTTGAGAAGGGCAGAGTTATACCAGTCTTTGATTATTTTGAAAATGAAAAGCTGGTAGAGCTGGGATTTGCCCAGATGCAGTTGGGAATGGAAAAATATATAGAATATATGCTTATGGCTGGCAGTTATGGGGATTTACAGGATTCCGTTGGCATAGTAGAAAAATATTTAATGTATGTTGCTGAAGCCCCGGATAAGGATGTTTTGGAGTATTTTGCAAGCTACCCTAACAATGAAAGCGGAAGAGAGCATGAGATAACAGAATATGCTCCTAAGCTAAGTAAAGAAGATATTTTGAATATATTTGTAAGAAGAATGCCAGGAGAACATATAAGCAGCTGCTATAAAGGAACAGATATTGCTTACTCTGTTTTAAGGTGCAGTGAGGAAGAAAGAGCGTTTATCGACAAGTGTAAAAGAGAATTTTATGCTGGATGGGCAAAGCATGAGCGTGCGGAAAAAATCCGAACGGAAAATATTGAGATACAAAAATATGGAAAGGCAGCATATTATCCTTGTGAATTGCTGGAGAAGGATATTATTTTGTATGGAGCAGGTAAGATGGGATTGAGTCTGTACAAAAAAATTTTGGACACAGGAAAGAGCAACATTGTCAGATGGGTTGATAAAAATGCGGGAAATGCTTCCTGTCCTTATAATGTGGAGACTCCGAAGCAGCTTATGGAAACAAAATATGACCAAATAGTGATTGCAGTAATAAATTTTGATATGGCAGAACAGATCAGGCAGGAGCTGATAGAGCTGGGAATATCAGAAGAACTGATATTCTGGGTACAGGCGTATGGAAAAAAGTATGTAAAAATAAAATGGGAGTGAGGCGTGGTAAGCTTGAAAACTCATAATATGTAGGGGGATAAGTATGGCAGTTTTACATAAAGAGTATTTTGATGGAAAATCATCATCTCCATCTGCAACAGACCAGATAATTATGGACTATATGGAAGCTTCCTGCAAGGAATATTATGATGAAGAGATTTCTGATGATGGACGCTTTCAAGTGTGGATGCAGTTATCCAGTTTAAGAACAGGGCTATTTAGCTGGTATGATTTCAGGGAAAATGCAAAGGTACTGGAAATTGGCGCTGGCTTTGGTGCGCTGACAGGAATTTTATGTGAAAAATGTGGCCATGTGTGGGCAACAGAGAAGCTGCGGCATCGGGCGGAGGCAATTACGAGCCGCTGGGAAAAGAAAAAAAATCTGGACGTTTATGTTGGCGAATGGTCAACAATGGACTTTGGAGGAAAGTTTGATTATGTTATTTTGACAGGAATTCTGGAGCGAGCCTGTAATGGTGTGGCAGATGGGAGACAATATACAGATTACATAAGGAATGTATCAAAGTTATTAAAGGAAGACGGTATTTTGCTTGCCGCAGTGGAAAACCGCCTGGGACTTAAATATTTTTGCGGAGCTAAGGGAACCTATAGCAGGAAAGCGTTTGATGGAATCAATGGCTATCCGAATGGGGCACGGGGATATACTTTTAGCAGACAGGAGATTGAAAATATAGTAAAAGAAGCAGGATTTCCCCAACTTAAGTTTTATTATCCTCTGCCGGATTATAAACTGCCCCAACTGATTTACACAGATGAATATTTACCGGAAAAGAACTTAAAGGAACGTCTGATTCCTTATTATATGGATAAAAATTCTCTGATTGCCGTGGAGATTGATTTGTATGACGATGTAATAGAAAATGGCGCATTTCCCTTTTTAGCCAATTCTTTTCTGATAGAGTGCGGAAAAGAGAAAAATATGAACACAGCAGTATATGCCGCAGTGTCAACAGACAGAGGAAAGGAAAGAGGATGTGCCACAGTCATTTATCAGGGAAACAGGGTTTGCAAAAAGGCATTATTTCAGGAAGGAATTAAAAATCTCAAATTATTATCTCATAATTTGGAAGACTTAAAAACACATAAAATACCAGTGGCAGATTTTCAGTGGAATGAACTAGAAATATCTATGCCGTATGTGTCGTACCCCATGTTGTCTAATTACTTAAAAAAGCTTATGACAACAGATATAGAACGGTTTATAACAATTTTGGATCAACTCTATGAACTTATTTTACACTCATCAAATCAGGTACATGAGGGAAGGAACAGATTGATGGGGAGGCTGTTTGAGCATGTAGAAAATGAAGAAGAAAAAGAAAAAATCAGGAAATTGGATTGGGGACCTGTTTTGGAGAAGGCTTATATTGAATTGATTCCGTTAAATTGTTTTTATGACTCGGAAAAGGGGTCATTTCTATTTTTTGACCAGGAATTTGTCAGGGAAGAATATCCGGCCAAGTATACGTTGTTTCGTGCAATCCACTATATTTACTGCTTTATTCCTAACGCAGGAAAATGCCTTTCCCAGAAGAAGCTTCGTGAGAGATATGGGATGGAGAAGCTATGGGATTATTTTATAGAGGAAGAACACCGGTTTTTGGATGAGATTAGAAATCATAGAAGATATAGTCAGTTTTACCGATGGGCAAGGATAGACAAAAAAGCTGTTTATAAAAACGCAGACAAGCTGCGCTCAGAAGAGGAAACGATTGCAGAATATAAGATTTCTGACAAGATGAAGAGAATTTGGAAGGTGGAGCTGGCTATGTTGGATGAAGTGGAGAGAATTTGCCGGAAATATAAGCTTACTTATTTTCTAGTCCATGGAAGTCTTTTGGGAGCGCTGCGTCATAAAGGCTTTATTCCATGGGATGATGATTTGGATATTGCTATGCCGAGAAAGGATTATGAGCAGTTTCTTCAGATTGCAGACCGAGAATTAAAGGAGCCATTATCGCTGCATACTCCCAAAACAGAAGAGGATATGTTCTGGGGGGGATATGCAAGGATGCGTAATGGCGCTACCACAGGAATGGAAGTCAGGTTTTTAGAGCGCAGAGGAAATCTAGGAATTTGGATTGATATTTTGCCATTGGATATTTGCCCTGTGGATGAGAATAAATTTGAATTAAAGCAGAAGAAAATCCGTCATTGCCACCGGCTGATTAATGCAAAAATTTATAAAAAAAACTGTAGAAAATTTGGAGATATAAAAAATATTAAGTGGAACTGTTATAAGCTGATGGCGAAGTTTTATAGTCATGATAAGCTTTGCAATATGTTAGATGATGCAATGCGGATGTATGAGGACGAAGACTCAATGGATGTAGCCTTTTTTACCAGCTCTTATGGGCACAGGCGGTTGTCCGCGAAAGACTTTGCAGGGACAAAAGAGCTGGAATTTGAGCAGCGAAAGGCGCCGGTACCTGTAGGATATGAAAACTATTTATTTATGACAATGGGAAAGGACTATTTAAAATATCCGCCAGAGGAAGAACGAAAACCAAAGCATAAGGGAATCTTTGACCCGGAAAGGCCATATAAGGAGTATACAGGTATTTTATGCGGCATGTTTGAGGATGTGAGAGGAAAACAAATTATAGTTTTTGGTACCGGGAAAATGTTTGAAGACTATATGCAGAAATTTGGCAGAAAATACTGTCCTTCTTTTCTGGTTGATAATGATGAAACCAAATGGGGAAGGCAGAGGATGGGAATTGATGTCAAAAAACCGGAAGCTATTTTTGACGTTCCAGAAGACAACCGGAGATTGATTATCTGCAGCTTTTATTATAGGGAGATTATTCAACAGCTTGAACAGCTGGGAATATATGATTATAAAGTTTATGTTCAGAGGATAGAATGGATTCTCAAAACGGAAGAAGAGAGAAATAATTATCTGGGGCAGGAAAGGTGAAGAAAAATGGAGTTATCCAGGTATCAATACATAGTAGGATATGGAATCGGACAATATTATGACTATATAAAAACAAAAATTCCGTCAGAAATCCATTTGGATTATCTGTGTGATATGAAATGGGAACAGATAGGAAAAGAGTATGATGGCATAGAGGTAATTTCACCAGATAAACTGGGGATGCTGGAAAATGTATTTGTTATTATTTTTTCCGGTAATCCGAGAAATTATCAGTCAATAAGCAGTATGATGAAAACATTAAATCTTCCTTTCGCTCATATTAATCAGATAATCCGCTTAGAGTATTCTATTTCAGGGAAGAAACTGAAAGAAACAGGGAAGAGTGTTTATTGTGACAATAATGGAAACAGAATTGAATTTGCCAGGGACATTGAGGATGTGGTAGAAATAAATTTTCAGGGGGGAAATAACCGGATTAAAATCGGGAAAGGTGTAAGTGTGGGAAAACTGAGTATATGTTGTGGGAACTCATCCATATGCAGTATTGGTGAAGGAACGGAAATTGAGGGAGCAATAATTTACGTGACAAATGGAGAGATAATAATCGGAAAGGATTGTCTGTTTTCCCATCAGGTTATTATAAGAAATCATGATTCCCATCATATTTTTGACCGATATACAGGCGGAAGAATTAATGAATCCGGAAATATAAACATCGGAAACCATGTATGGATAGGATATGGGGCAACCTTACTTGGGAACGCAGCAATTGGAGATAACAGTATAGTAGGAACAATGGCTGTCACTTCGTCATCCTTTCCAGGAGAAGTTGTTGTGGCAGGAAATCCGGCAAGAATTATTAGAAAAAATGTATGCTGGTCAAAAGATAATACGAATTTTTATGACAGGAAATCTTTAGATGCGTGTCTGGCAAAAGAGGCATATCAATATTTTTAGATACATAAAGCCTTTTATCAAGTGATAAGGAGTATGTGAAAAATGCAGTCGAAGAAATATAAAAAAGGATATGTTCCGGGGGTATATGATTTATTTCATGTTGGGCATCTGAATTTAATACACAGGGCAAAAGAGCAAAGCGAATACTTACTGGCAGGTGTTTTGTCAGATGAATTAGTGGTTCATTTTAAGGGAAAAAGACCATACATTCCATTTGAAGAGAGAATAGCGATTGTAGAAGCGGTTAGAGAAGTGGATGCGGTTGTAAAAGTGGACTTTTCCAATACAGTAAAAATGGATGCGTGGAAATTATATCATTTTGATGCCTACTTTTCCGGAGATGACCATGGAAATGAGTGGGACAAAGAAAAGAAAGTGTTGCAGAAAGTCGGTTCAGATATTGTGTTTCTTCCTTACACAAAAAGTACAAGCTCAACTATGATTAAGGAGAAAATACAGAAAGAAAACAAAAAGAAGCGGCTTTATTTATTTGGGGCGGGCCGAATTGGACAAAGAATACGAAAGGAATTGGAGGTAGGTAATGGAAAGAATAAATGGGAAGTTGCAGGCTTTTTAGATAATTCCCCCCAAAAGCATCTGACCCGTGTTTTGGGGGTTCCGGTATATAAACCGGAGGATTTGGGGAAGTTGGAAGCAGAAGGGGATTTTTCTATTTTTATCACAATGAAGGATGCAGATGCAGCCATAGGACAGATACAAATGCTTGGGTTTGGTGATAATATGATAACCCCAATTTAAAGCTTATTAAACTCAATTTTCTCAGGGGGAGATAACCCCAATCATCTCCCCCACCCTGTCTACATAAGTATTCCGGGAGGCGGTTTTCTCAAATCCGTTTTGTGCGATTTCCTCCCGTTCCTTCTCATGCTCCAGAAAATATCCAATTTTTTCAATCAAATCTTCCTTACTTTCAAAGTAGACAAAATCTTCCCCAGCTACATAGCAATCGTCAAAATCCGCCTGGTAATTTGTCAGAAGAAATCCGCCGGAACCCATGATTTCAAAGGCCCGCAGGGGAATGCCGCTTTTGATGCTCCGAAGGCTGATATTTAAGTTGATTTTTGCAGATTTAAACACATAGGGAGCCTGCTGGTAATAATCTACGCTGCCATGATTGATACAGCCCGGCAACGCCAGCTTCTCGTCTGGTGTGTACAAGTCGCAATGATAGCGGCTGCCAACAGCGCTAAGAAGCTCCCGCCGCTCAATAGCGGTAAGCTTCCGGTTAATAACATATTGGGCATAAAGGTATTCCACGCTTTCCACACCGTCATCATTTGGCTGCATAGGGAGTGCCTTTATCAGGTCGCTTACAATATCCGGCGTTAAGAGCTCCTGGATAAAGTTACAGCCATAAACACTCATCTGGGCAGTCATAATGCCTTCCAGATAGCCCTTGGTGTAAGGGGGAAGGTTTTTCATCCGGTCAAAGAACTGATGCTTTTCCGTATACAAAGAACCCACAAAAGCAATGTCTGTCTGGTTCTGCCATTTTGAGCCATGGATTAAGGAAAAATCTGTCATAGCAAAAAGCCGCTTTGTGTTTGCTGCAAGGGGCAGATAGTGGATGGTGGGAATGCCAGCATTGTGAAATTCCATCCAGGTTTCTTTATCAAACACAAAGATGTAGTTTCCGGGGTAAATAACGGTACAGGAATATAGCAATACATAGGGACTGTCATAAACCCAGGAAACA